>CANPYQ010000021.1 GCA_947588865.1 uncultured Bacilli bacterium | reverse complement strand
AGTTTCTGATATGACTCATTTTTATATATTAAAAAATAGTGTCAAGTTTTCTCACCAACACTATTTATTATAGAACCGAATTTTCCAAGTTTTTATTATAAATAATAATAATTTGTTAAAATGTTATTAAGTGATTCAAATATTTATCTTGACTAGTAAAAGTCGTAATGGTATACTAAATATATAAATATGATAGATGATTATAAATGAAAAAGTAGGTGATATTTTGGATAATACACAACAGTATAAATGCCCAAAATGTAGTGCAATATTGAAATTTGATGGTTATAAATTACAGTGTGAATATTGTAAAAATGAATTTAATATTGAAGAATTTTTTGATAATAATTCACAAAAAAATTTTAATAAATATATATATTTTTGTCAAAAATGTGGAGTAAAATTTATTGCAGATTCGGATAAAATGACAAATTCATGTATTTATTGCAAAGCAGAGTCTATCTTAATCGATAAATTTAATCATCAAATTCATTCAGATTACATTATACCTTTTAAATTTACTAAAGAAGTTGCTATAAATTCTTATAAAAATTTTAAACAATGGAAAATATTTAAGCCAAAAGAATTTAATAATAAAAAAAATATAGAAGAAATGCATGGAATTTATATTCCATATTACTTGTTCAATTGTAATGCTAATGGAATTGCAGAGTATGATTGTAAGAAAAATAACACTTTTAAAAGTGGAAAATATAAATATATTAAAACTGATACTTATTCCGTGACTAGAGTAGGACATATGTGTTTTGAGCATATTTTAATAAATGGTTCTAAAAATTTTAATAATTCAATAATAAACTTTATTGAACCATATAATTATGATGAATTAAAGAAATTCAATAATTCCGATTTATCGGGATTTCTATTAGAAAATAATGATATTTCAAAAGAAAATGCAAAAAATAATGCTATGGAAATTATTTCTAATTGTTTTGCCGATGAGATTAGTAAACATATAAAAGATTATGATAGTGTTTCTATATTAAAAAAATCTGTTACTTTTAATAATTTTGATGGGTATAATATATTACTTCCCATTTGGATTATGAATATAAAATATAAAAATAAAATATTTACATTTGCCATGAATGGTCAAACAGGCAAAATAACAGGAGAAATACCAATAGATAAGAAAAAAATGATTTTATTTTGGTTAATAATATTTTTATTAATTTTTATATCATTATTTTTAATTCTTTATTTCGAGGGGATATTATGAAAAATTTTAAATTTTTATTTATTATTTTGATAATTTTTATTGGTATTACAAGTGTTTATGCTGTTGATAGTTCCTTAAAAGTGTATGATTATGCGAGTGTTTTGACTAGTAATGAAGAGAAAATGCTAAGAGAATCTGTTACAAATTATATTAATAAAAATAATATTGATATGGTTTTAGTTACGGTAAAACATCATACAAAAGATACAACTGAGTCTTATGCGAAAGATTTTTATAATCAAAATAATTTTGGTATTGGAAATACTAAAGATGGAATAATATTTGTAATAGATTTTACATTTGAGAATACAAATTTTTATATTTTACCATTTGGCGAATCAAAAAAAATATATGATAATAACAGAATAAATAATATATTAAATAATATATATTCAAAAGATAATCTTAAATATTATGATCATTTTCAAATATTTATTAAAGATGCTAGTGAGTATATAAATAGTGGATTACCCACAAATTCTAACAATAATTCAAGAAACAAAAATCTAATAATTAAAAAAATTATTTTATTCATTGTATTGTTTGCGATTTCTCTTATAATTTCTACTTTTATAATGTTATTTTTAATTATTAAGAGTAAAAAATCAGTGAAAAACAAATATATTTCTAATTATGTAAAAAATGATAGTTTAATTATTGATAGGGAAAATGATAAATTTATAACTACACATACATATCAAATAAGAGTTAATAATTTAAAGAAATAAAATGACTTGAATAGTCTTTTTATTTTTGAAAAATAATATTAAATCTCTCTTTTCTATTTCAAAAAAAAGTTAATAATGTTATAATGATATAGGAGGGTATAATAATATGGAAATGAATGAAATATTTAATATATATAATGATTTGAACAATAAAGCAATTGGGCTTTGGAGGTCTCTTTGACCCAGATAATAAAAAGAAAAGAATAGAACATTTAGAATCAGAAATTAATAAGCCTAATTTTTGGAATGACAAGAAAGACAGTGAAAAAATACTAAATGAACTTAATTTTTTGAAAAACAAATTATTTAAATTAGAAAAATTAAAAACAAATATAGAATCTAATATAGAAATTTTAATAATGTTAAAAGAGAATATGGATTTAGAAATGAAAAAGATTGTAGAGCTTGATATTCCAAAAATAACAGATGATTTAAATATTATAGAACTTGATTTATTATTGAATGGCCCATATGATTCTTGTGATTGTTTACTTGAAATACATCCGGGTGCTGGAGGAACCGAGTCATGTGATTGGGCTTTAATGCTTTATAGAATGTATAAAAGATGGTGTGAAAAAAATAATAAAAAAATTGAACTTTTAGATTATCAAGGTGGAGAAGAGGCCGGTATAAAGAGCGTATCTTTTATAGTTCATGGATTAAATAGTTATGGATATTTAAAAAATGAAAAAGGTGTTCATAGATTAATTAGAATTAGTCCCTTTGATTCAAATAAAAGAAGACATACTTCCTTTGCATCAATTGATATAACACCTCTTTACAATGATGAAAATATAGATATAGAAATAAAAGATACTGATATAAGAATAGATACATATTGTGCATCAGGTCATGGCGGACAAGGAGTCAATACAACACCATCAGCAGTTAGAATAACACATTTTCCAAGCAATATAGTTGTTACTTGTCAGAATGAAAGAAGTCAAATACGGAATAAAGAAACTTGTATGAAGATACTTAAAAGTAAATTATATGATTTAGAAGTAAAAAAAAGAGAAGAAAAATTGAAAAAAATAAAAGGAGAAAATACACAAATTAATTTTGGATCACAAATTAGAACATATACTATGTGCCCTTATACTTTAGTAAAGGATCATCGTACTAATACAGAAAATACAAATATAGATAAAGTTTTAGATGGTGATATTGATAAATTTATATTTGATAATCTAAAAATGGGAGTGGGTTGATGATGTTTTTTAAAAAAAATAAAGTTAGTTATGAAATTTTAAAAAAAATTAATAAAAGAGATAGAATAAAAAGATATTCCTTTCTAATTATTGGATGTTTTTTGTTAGCTGTCTCATTCAATTTGTTTTTTTCACCAAATAATATAGTAACAGGTGGTATTTCTGGACTTGCTATTGTAATAGAAAATATATGTGGCTTTAAGTCAATCTGGTTTATAAACATATCATATATATTATTACTAATAATAAGTTATTTTATGTTAGGTAAAAAAGATACAAAATATTCTACGGTTGGATCAATATTATATCCTTTATTTGTATTTTTAACTCAAGATATAGCATCATATATATATTTTGATGTTAATAATTTACTTTTAATTTCAATATTTGGAGCACTTATATGTGGACTTGGATCAGGATTAACATTTAAATATGGTTTTTCAACAGGAGGTAGTGACATAATATGTCAGATAATGTCTAAATATTTAAAAATATCAATAGGGGATTCTATGAGAATATTAAATATTATAATAATATTAGGTTCTGGATTTTTTATTGGTAAAAAAGGTCAAATATATGCTTGGGAAATTGTTATGTATTCAATTATAGCAGTTTATATAATAAGTTTGTTAAACGATAGATTATTACTTGGAATATCCAATTCTAAATCATTTTACGTAATAACAAACCATGAAACAGCTATTAAGAATTTCTTGATAAATGAACTCGGTAAAGGAGTAACTGTATTAGAAGGTCGTGGTGGATATACTGGTGATAGAAAGAAAGTATTAATGTGTGTTATACCTACAAAACAATATTTTTTAGCTAAAGAGGGTATTTTAGATATTGATAAAGATGCAGTAGTTCTTATAAGTGATGTATATCAATCATCTGGAATAGAATAGGAGGAAGTATGGATTTAATAAGAATAAGGAATGTAAGAAAAACATATAAAACTGGTACAACTGCAATATATGATTTGAATTTAAATATAAGCAAAGGTGAGTTTATATTTATCATAGGTTCAACAGGATGTGGGAAAAGTACTTTAATAAAAATGCTTTATAGGGAAGAAAAACCAACTAATGGGAAAATTTTAGTTGGGGGTCTTGATGTTGGAAAAATAAGAAATCGTAAAGTATATAAATTAAGAAGAAAAATAGGAGTAGTTTTCCAAAATTATCAATTATTACCAAACTCTACTGCTTATGAAAATGTTGCTTTCGCATTAGAAGTTTTGGGAATCCCTAAAGATGAAATACATTCTAAGGTTTTGAAAGTGTTGGATTTAGTTGGCTTAAAAAATAAAGCAAAGCAATATCCAAATCAATTATCTGGTGGTGAACAACAAAGGGTAGCAATAGCTCGTGCTATTGTAAATGGTCCAAAGATACTTATATGTGATGAACCAACTGGAAATCTGGATCCAAAAACTAGTTTAGAAATAATGGAAGTTTTACAAGCAATAAATGACCTTGGAACAACTGTTATAATGGTTACACATGATATAAGTATAGTTAAAAAAATGAAAAAACGTGTTGTATTACTTGATTCTGGAAGAATAGTTAAAGATTATAAAGAAGGTGAGTATAAGAATGAAAGCATTTAGAATATTCAAAAGAAATTTACGCGATTCATTAAAAAGTATTTTTAGAAATTTCTCATTATCTTTAGCTTCGATTTCTTGTATAACCATAACATTAATAGTTGTAGCAGTATCTATAATTTTATCATTAAACGTAAATAATTTTACGAAAATAGTAGAAAAAGATGTAACAATAGTTGCTTTTCTAGATGTTGATATTAATGAAGATGAGATTGATGAGGTCTATGATCAAATAATTACTTTAGACAATATTGAGAAGAAGAATGTTGTATTTAAAGATAAAATGGAAATTACAAAGGACATGATGGCATCATCTAGCGAACTTAGAAGTGTTATGGAAGATTATACGAGAGAAAATAGCCCGATACAAGATACTTATCAAATAAAAGTAACAGATATTAATTTAATTCATAAAACAGCAGAAGAATTAAATAATATTGAACATATTGATGTAGTAAAATATGGTGAAGGAATGGTAGAACAATTAGTTACTGTTTTTGATACAATACGAAAGGGTACTGTAGGTATAGTAATAGCGCTTATTATAGTTACAGCTTTCTTAATAGCAAATACAATAAAAATAACTATAATGTCAAGAAAAAGGGAAATAGAAATCATGAGACTTGTAGGAGCTAGTAATATCAATATTAAGTTACCTTTTATATTTGAAGGTTTATTTCTAGGAATATTTGGTTCTATAATACCAATAATTATAACTATATATGGATATTCAGCATTATATAATCATTTTGATGGTAAAATTTTCTCAGATTTTATTAAATTAATTGCGCCAACTCCATTTGTATATTTTATATCAATATTACTTGTTGCAATAGGAATAATAGTTGGTATGTTTGGAAGTTCTAGAGCGGTTAAAAAATATTTAAAAATATAGATATTATTATCTGTATTTTTTTTTGTTAAATATGGTATAATTTAATTGTAGGAGGTAGTAGGTATGTATGATTTAATTGTAGTAGGAATGGGCCCTAGTGCTGTTTTTCTAGCATATGAATTAATACAATTGAAATCTGTAAAAAAAATTTTACTAATTGATCAAGGAAGATCAATTGAGAAAAGAGTTTGTCCTATGGAAAAGATAGGTAGGTGTGTAAATTGCAAACCACATTGTAATATTACTTGTGGATTTAGTGGTGCAGGTGCATTTTCAGATGGAAAATTGAATTCTTATCATTTATCTTCTAGAGATAATGATGGAAGTCTTTATTTGGGTGGTAATGGTGCTGAATATTTCAAAAAATATATGACAGAAGAAGAAATTAGAGATTTATTAACTTATACTGATAATATTTATTTAAAATTTGGAGCTGATAGTAAATTACATGGTTTAGAGTATCAAAAAGAAATAAAAAAATTACAAGATAAAGCTTGTAAGAATAATTTAAAATTAGTGTCATATCCAATAAGACATTTGGGTACAGAAAAAGCTCATATTCTTTATACTAAAATAGAAAAATATTTAATTGAAACTGGAATAAATTTTATGTTTGAAACGGAAGTAACAGATTTGATAATAGAAAATGGTAAAGTAAAAGGTGTTAAAATTTATAACATAAACGATGATAAATATGAAGAAATTAATGCAAAAAAAGTAGTTTTAGCAGTTGGAAGGAAAGGTGCATCATGGCTTAGTGACATGTGTAAAAAATATGATATTAATACTAAGATTGGAAGTGTAGATATCGGTATTAGATATGAACTTCCAGATAAAGTAATGTCTAAAATAAATAAGTATATGTATGAAGGTAAATTTATAGGTAGACCTTTCCCTTACGGTGATAAAGTTAGAACATTTTGTCAAAATCCAAGTGGATTTGTATCTGCTGAAGTATATGATGATGGCCTTACTTTAGTGAATGGACACTCATACAAAGATAGAAAAAGTACAAATACAAATTTAGCGATATTAGTATCTCATCACTTTACTTATCCTTTTGATAAGCCAATAGGGTATGGTGAGAATATTGCACAAAATTTGAATAGATTAGGTGGTAATTCTATAATGGTTCAAAGATTGGGAGATATTTATAGAGGAAGGAGAACTTGGGACAGTGATCTTAAAACTAATTCAGTTAAACCTACTTTAAGTGGAGCAGTGGCAGGAGATTTGACGTATGGCCTTGGTTATAGAACTATGAGTAATATATTACAGTTTATAAGGGATGTTGATAAGGTAGTAGAAGGTTTTGCAAATCCTGACAATCTTCTGTATGGACCTGAAATAAAGTTTTATAGTAACGAAATAATACTGGATAAAAATTTCCAAACTAATATAAATGGGTTATATTCTATAGGTGATGGTGGTGGACTTACAACGGGACTTATGATGGCATCTTGTTCTGGAGTAAAAATGGCAAGAATACTCGAAAAAAAATAAAAGTTATTATTCAACTTTTATTTTATCATTTAAATTATAATTAACTTTATCTATTGGTATTTCAAAAGTATAATACACATTATTTTTAGGTAAAATAATTTTCCAAGGCTTTAAATTTTTATAAATAAATAGTATTTTGTAATTTTTATCTGTCATAATAACATCTATTGGTTTTAACATAAAAAATGTATGAATCGCATTACATTTTGGAAAACATAAACCATAATTTATATTTTTTTTAAACATTAATCCTATAAATCTATTGATTACATTATTACAGTATTTAATATTTATATTTATATTATTATTAAATTTAATAACCATGCTATCACCACAATAATTATATCATGTTATTGACAAAAGAACAAAAACATTATAAAATTATATATAGTAATGGAGGCTACAATATGAAGAAAATTAATAATAATGGTCAAGCATTAGTAGAATATTTACTTATTATTGCAGTAATAAGTGTTATTGTTGTAAGCTTAGTAAAATTACTAGGAGGTTATTTACAAGATTCTATGACTAAATCTTCATGTGAATTACTTGATAAAACATATGTTGAAGGCTCAAAACCGGGAGAAGGTAGTTGTCAGTAAATTTTTACTATAGTTATTATTTGATAAAAAGAAATAAATGATGTGAATTGTATTTAGTCACATCATTTATTTCTTTTTAATATATATCTTATAGGCTTTGAATTTCGATATAAATTATAAATTGTTTGATTAGTAATTAATTCTAAATCACCAATATATTCTACACACCTGGCGTTAAAACTTAGTTTAAATTCATTCAATCCATTATATTTTTCATTTTTAATATTAGGATTTGTCATCCCACCTAAGTTGAATCTTTTAAATTTTTCTTTAGAATATTTTTCTATTAATTTCCATGTCATTAAATGTTTAGCATTTAACTTTTTAAAATCCTTATTATATCCATCAATAAAAATATATACTTCATCTTTATATTTAGTTAGCAACATTGTTGCTACTACAATACCTTCAGGTTTTTCTTTTAAAAGATTCGTTGCATATATTAATTCTTTTTTTAACTCATTGAGCTGGTTTTCTTGGAATATTTTATTATTAATAAGTTTATTGTTATTTTTACCAATCCTTTTAAATAATTTATTGTTTAATTTATTGCAAATTTCAATTTGTTTTTGATACCTTTTTTGAATGTTAATGAGATATGCATTTGTATCTAATTTTGCATAATAATAATCAATCATATTTCTTTTTTTTAAATAATACAACATATCTTCAAAATATTTTTTCCCTCTAGGATATTTATTTTTTACTTCTTCATATAAATAATCTAAATTTTTTTCATTTCCTTTTATAATTCTAATACCATTTCTATCAGCACTCTTAACTTTGTTTTTAAAATTTTTATTCATGTTTCCAAATAAAGTGTTTATAGGCTTATTTAAATCTATAATAGCGTCATATCGAGGTTTAAATGATTCAAATAAATTATTAAATCCTAAATGGTAATAGCCTAAATTTTTTAAAAATTCTAATTGTTCTTCAAAATCTGGATTTATGTGAGAAATATTTGTCCTATAATCATATGAACTTTTGACAATCATTGGATTTATTTTTACTGCCATAATTTTTTTCTTATTTAAATATTCTTTTATTTTAGATGTAAATTCTTCTACAATATATTTGTCATTATAATTGATTAAAAATCCTTTAGGTGCATATGCATATTTAAATCCATGCTTTTTTTCAATTAAAATTAAGCTTGCTGCTTTAATATTGTTATTATCATCTAAAAGGCCTAAAAAAATTGAGCTAAATTTTTGTGTATTCATAATAAATCCATATTCGCTTGTTTGGTAAATTGATGAATAAGCAAAATTATCGGTAAAACTATTAAATTCAGCATTAGTTAATTCTTTTATATACATATAATCACCTACAGCTTGTTCCTTTCATACAAAAATTTTACTACAAAATAGTTAAAAAGTAAATAAAAGGTTTTACTATAGTAAGTAAAACCTTTTTCTAGATAAAATTATAAAATTTTAATTAATAATTTATAGTTTATATATATTTTTAAAAATTATTATTAATCAATTATAATAAATATCTATAAATTTTTTCTTTTGTCATAACTATCACACATAGTTGATTCTTTTTGCTCTTTGTTTGAACAATTAGATACTTTTATTTCCTTTAAACTACAATATTCTTCATCAATTTCACAATGACGACAATCATATACATCACATTTTATTGTTTGTTTATCTTTTTTCATATTAACCTCCAAAATTAGTATTAACAAATTTCATTTTATCATACAATTAATAGGTGATAAAATGAAGATAGGAATTCCAAGAAGTTTGTATTATTATTATTTCAAAGATTTATGGCAATATTTTTTTGAGTACTTGAATATAGAGGTTATAGTAAGTCCAGAAACTAATAAACAAATAATGGATTTAGGTGTAAAATATTCAAACGATGAAATGTGCCTTTCAATGAAAAATTATATAGGACATATAGCATACTTAAAAGATAAATGTACTCACATATTAATACCCAGAATAGATAATTATGGATTGAGTAATCAAACTTGTACTAATTTTTTATCTACTTATGATATCATAAATAATATATTTGATATAAATATTTTAAATTATAATATAAATTTAAAAAATAATGAAACAGAACTAAAGGGATTTTTAAATATTGGACGTAAATTAGGTATAAATAAAAAATATATTAAGGATGCATATATTTATGCAAGAGTTAAATCAAGTAAAATAAAAAAGGAAAAAGTTTTAAAAAATTTAAAAAATTTAAGAAGTGATAAAAGGAAAATATTATTAGTAGGTCATCCCTATAATATTTATGACAAATTAATTGGAGAACCTATAATTAATATGTTAAAAAGTTTGAATATAGAAATAATATATTGCGATTTATTTTATACAAAAAATGAGTATGATAGGTATTCAAAAGGATTATATTGGAAATATAATAAAGAAAATATTAGTAGCATTAGTAAATGTATTGATAGAATAGATGGAATAATATTTTTATCTAGTTTTCCTTGTGGACCCGATAGCTTGGTTAATGAACTTGTAATAAGAAAATTAGATAAACCTTATATAAATATTATAGTAGATGATGTGGAAAGTAGTGGAGGTATTGAAACCAGAATAGAAAGTTTTGTTGATATAGTAAATGAATTATAAAATTTTTAATACTTATTTTTTTTGTACATATAATTAATTGGTGATAATATGGAAAGGGTAATCGCATTCCCTCTTATGGGTAATTATTATGTACCTAGTAGTTTTTTATTTTCAAAAATAAGTGATTGTGAGATTTTAAAACCTCCTCCTATAACTAGTAAAACAATAGAACTTGGTAGTAAAAATAGTCCTGATTTTGTTTGTACTCCATTTAAATATACACTTGGAACTTATATAGAATGTCTAGAAATGGGAGCAAATACTTTAATTCAGATGGGTGGCGGTTGTAGGTATGGTTATTACTTTGAACTACAACAAAAGATATTAAGTGATTTAGGATATAAATTCGAATATTTTAATTTAGTTAGTATGGGACATGCTGATTTAAAAAATATATATAAGATAATAAAAAAAATTAATCCAAAATTAAATAAAATTAAATCTTTATATTATTTTTGTCTAACAATAAAAATGGTTAAATACATGGATAAAGTTGAAGATTATATTAGACAAAATGTGGCTTATGAAGAAGAGAAAGGTAAATTAAATCAATTATTTGATAGTATGTTGGATGATTTCAATATGGTTAAAACATTTATTGGCTTAAATAGGGTGTATCATAAATATAAAAAATTAATTGAGAGTGTAAAATTAAATAAGCCTAAAAATAATATAAAAATAGGTATTATTGGGGAACTTTATACACTCATGGAACCATTTGCTAATAATAATTTAGAACATTTATTGGAAAATTATGGAGTAGAGATAAAAAGATTTACAAATGTTACATATCTTTTATTTGAAAAAGGTAAGAAAACAAAAAAATATTTGAAAAAACTCGATAATGTTAAATATAAAATGGGGGCTGATGCAATGGATAATATTTATTATACTAAATATTTAATAGAAAATAATTATGATGGAATAATACATATTAAATCCAGTTTTTGTACTCCGGAAATAGGTAATATGGGAATAATAGGAAAAATGTGCGAGGAAAGTGATATGCCCGTTTTATTTATTAGTACTGATACTAATACATCAAATGTTGGTTTTGAAACTAGAATAGAAGCATTTTATGATATGATTGAAATGAGGAAAAAGAATGGATAAGTGTTATTTAGGTGTAGATATCGGAAGTATTTCTACTAAGGGTGTAATAATAGATGAAAAATATAATATATTATCACAAAACTATATTTGGACAGAGGCTAGCCCAATATCTGCTGTGAAAGAACTTATAAGTACATTATCCATTCCAAAAGGATATAAGTTATCAGGAATTGGAACTACAGGAAGTGCACGTAAATTAATTGGGCTCATGTTAGGTGCTAATGTTGTTAAAAATGAAATAATATGTCATGCGTATGGGACACTAAATTATTATCCAGATTGTAAAACTATACTTGAAATAGGTGGACAAGATTCTAAAATTATAATAATCAATAATGGTATAATAACTGATTATGCCATGAATACACTATGTGCAGCGGGTACAGGGGCTTTTTTATCTAGTCAGTCTAAGAGGATTGGAGTAGATATAAATGATTTTGGTTCACTTGCACTCAGTTCTAAAAATCCAGTTAAAATAGCAGCTAGGTGTACTGTGTTTGCAGAATCTGATCTTATACATAAAGCTCAACTTGGATATAAAAAAGAAGATATAGTTGCAGGTTTATGTAAAAGCGTTGTACTTAATTATTTAAATAATGTAGGTAAAGGTAAAAAAATAAAAGAACCTATTGTATTTCAAGGCGGAGTAAGTAAGAATATTGGGGTAGTTAAATATTTTAATGAGATATTAAATACAAAAGTAATTGTTGATGATAATAGTCATTTGATGGGGGCAATAGGAGCAGCAATATTATCTTCTAAGGAAAGCAGCGATAAAGAATATAATTTAAATATGAATG
Source organism: uncultured Bacilli bacterium (assembly GCA_947588865.1). GTDB lineage: Bacteria > Bacillota_I > Bacilli_A > RF39 > UBA660 > UMGS1613. The sequence goes on along the minus strand of CANPYQ010000021.1, from coordinate 3,844 downwards.
AAATAAATTTTGAAACGAAAGGATATGAATGTAAAGGTTGTTCTAATAATTGTGAAATTGTTAGAATAATAAAAGATGGAAAATTAATTGATTCCTTTGGTAATAGATGTGAAAGAGGCACTATTGCGAAATAGAAATCTGATTGACTTAATTTCTATTATATGATACTATAATATCCCAATTGGGGTGATTATTAAGTGCAAAATTCGAATGAAATTATATTAAGTATGCTTGAAAATGGTTCAAGTGCAAATGAGATATCTAGAGTAACGGGTTTATCAAATAAACAATTATTTTATAGACTTAGTTTATTAAAATTGAAAGGGTACAATTTTGAAAAAAAATATTATTATAATGGAGATATTGTATATAATTTACTAAAAAAACTTAATGAAAATAATAAAGAATCGAATACTTGTACAATATTGACAAGCCCAAAAGATTCTATATTTAAAGCTATTTTTATATCAGATATACATATAGGAAATGAACATGAAAGAATTGATTTACTAAATAGGGTATATGATTTTTGCATAAAAGAAGGAATTAATATAATTATTAATGGTGGAGATTTTATAGATGGTTTACTTGGATCACGAAATAAAAAAATTCAAGGTGAAAAACAAATCGATTATGCATTAAAAGTACATCCATTTGATAAAAATATTTTAAATTTCATAATATTAGGCAATCATGATAAAAGCTTATTAGATTGTAAAGGAATAAATATAGCTGAAGTATTTGAAAGTAGAAGACATGATTTAGTACCTATTGGATATAAGTATGGAATATTGAAAATTAAAAATGATGAAATTTTTATATATCATAAAATTCCAGAGATAAGTGTCAATGTTGATTATAAATGTAGATTAAAATTGTATGGCCATTCCCATGAAATGAAATTTATAAATACACGTGATACTTCACTAATATATTTACCATCCCTAATCAGTTTACCATCTTTGGGAACGAAAAACGTACCTGCAGTTGTTAAAGCAGAATTTTCATTTATAAATGGATTTTTTAAATTAGGAAATTTTGAAACATTTATTTTTGGTCCAAAAAACATGTATAAAATAAATGAAGTTCAATGCGAATTATATAAGGGGAGAAATATTAATTCAAGTGAATCAATAATGAATGAGGAGGAAAGAAATCCTATAAAATATACAAGTGAGATTAGTGAAGAAAGACAAAAAATATTAAAAAATAATAACAAATTAACTCAAATAGAGAAATTTAATAAGAGATATAATATTAAATAAGTAGCTACTGAATTTGTAATATAAAAGTGTGCATAAAAAAGTGTATGCTTTTATTTTTAATATAAAATAAAAGAAGATGATAAAAATGGCTACAAAAGAGTTAGAACATAAACAATGAATAGTAGAGAAAAAATATAAAATAATTATTCATATTTATAGTTGACAAAAATAATTTTATAGTGTATAAATTATTAATAGAAATGGAGAGAGCATATGTCTAAAAATTTAGTTATAGTCGAATCCCCAAGTAAAACAAAACCTATAGAAAAATATTTGGGAAGTGATTACAAAGTATTATCCAGTAAAGGTCATGTTAGAGATTTATCTACACATGGAAAGTATGGCCTTGGAGTAGATGTAGATAATGATTTTAAACCGGATTATATTACTATGAAAGGCAAAAAAAGTGTAATTGATGAACTAAAAAAAGAAGCTAAAAAGGTAAATCATGTGTATCTTGCAACCGACCCTGATCGTGAGGGAGAAGCAATTTCATGGCATTTAAAAAAGGTATTAGACTTGAGTGATAGCGACTATGATAGAGTTGTATTTAATGAAATCACTAAAAATGCAGTAGTGGATGCATTTAAACATTCAAGAAAAATCGATACTAATTTAGTGAATAGTCAAGAAACTAGACGAATATTAGATAGAATAATAGGCTTTAGATTATCAAGACTTATTCAATCAAAAACAGACGGCTCTTCAGCTGGTCGTGTTCAAAGTGTCGCTTTAAAGCTAATTGTAGATAGAGAAAGAGAAATTATGGCATTTAATCCAGAGGAATATTGGACTATAGAGGCTGTATTCCCTGAATTTAGTGCAGAGTTATTTAATTATAATCATAAAGATTTTAAAATTAAAAATGAAATTGAAGCAAATGAAGTGCTAAATAATTTAAGTAATACATTTAATATTGAAAGTGTTGATAAAAAGACTAGACAAAAGCAATCAAAACCCCCATATACTACCAGTACTTTACAGCAGGATGCGTCTAATAAACTTGGCTTCAATGCAAGAAAGACTATGCAAATATCTCAAAAATTATATGAAGGTATTGAGCTTGAAAGTGAAACAGTAGGTCTAATTACTTATATGCGTACTGACTCCATTAGACTTTCTAACGAATTTATAAGTTCAACCTATAAATATATAGAAGCAAAATATGGAAAGGAATATATAGGTAATGTAAAAATATCTAAAAAAACTGAAAATGTACAAGATGCTCATGAAGGTATTAGACCTACAAGTATTAATAGATCCCCAGAATCGGTTAAACCATTTTTAAGTAATGATGAGTATAAACTTTATAAAATGATTTATTATAGGGCACTTTCTTCTTTAATGAAAAATGCAACAACCATTAACACTACAGTAATATTTGATAATAATAATTATCAGTTTAAAGCAACAGGTCAAGTAATAGATTTTGATGGATATTTAAAAGTTTATAAAGATTATGAGGATGTTAAAGATACTATGCTTCCACCATTAGATGAGTATAATTCTAAAGTACTTGTATCCAAGAATATTACTAAAGAACAACATTTTACAAATCCACCTGCACGTTATACTGAGGCCAAACTTATAAAAGAAATGGAAGAGCTTGGAATTGGTAGACCTAGTACTTATGCTACAACAATGGATATAATTAAAAAACGTGGGTATGCTACTTTAGTTGAAAAGAAGTTTGTACCTACTGAAACAGGATTTGAAATAACGGATAAACTGCAAGAATTCTTTAGTCATTTAATAAATGTAGAATATACTGCTAATATGGAAACTGATTTGGATAAAATAGCTGATGGTAATCAAAATCACATAAAAGTATTGAGAGATTTTTACAATGAATTTGAGCCAAGTGTAAAAAATGCTTTTGAAGCTATGCCTAAAAAAGAAGCAGAAAAAACTGGCGAAGATTGTCCAGAATGTGGGAACCCCCTAGTTGTTAGAAAGGGTAAGTATGGGGAGTTTACTGCCTGTAGCAATTATCCTAAATGTAAATATATAAAGCAAGAAGAAAGAAAAGTTACTGAAGTATGCGACTGTCCTAAATGTGATGGAAAAATAATAGAAAAGAAAAGTAAAAAGGGAAAAATATTCTATGGGTGCAATAACTATCCTAAATGTAAAGAAGCATACTGGTACATGCCAACAGGTGAAAAATGCCCTGATTGTGGTAGTATGTTAATAAATAAAAAGGATAAAATAAAGTGTAGTAATTGTGATTATGAAAAATAAAAAATAAAAAATTTACAAATGTAAATAAATGTGATATAATAGATCCTGTCTTCTAAAGAAGAGGAGGATTTATGAAAAAATTTGTTAGTAAGCAAAAAAATTGTTTTATAATAATATTATGTTTAATAGTTATAAGTGAAATTTTGCTTAAAATTAATAATAAGTTAATTCAATCATTTGGTGTATTTTTATTACCTGTTATTATAGCATTTATCTTATTATTAATAAAAAATGACATTAAAAATGTAAATGGTTCAAAATAAAGGTTCAATGTCAAGTAGTGTTGGTGAAACCAAAAACTAATGATAAATGAATCGAGATAGAGGACTAAAAATAGT
>CANPYQ010000020.1 GCA_947588865.1 uncultured Bacilli bacterium | reverse complement strand
ATTATAAAAATCGTGCATTTAGTTATAAATTTAATAATTTTTACAACTGCGAGAATTATCTTTTTAATTCAACGTATTTTTGCTTTAATATAAATGAAGAAGGATTTAAAATGGAACAAATACAGATTTTAACTAAAATATTAAGAAAAGAATTAATTAATAAATATTATGATTTAAAAGACCAATTTGATTATTATAATCAAGATTTTGATGATTACTATGACTATAATTATGAAGATTTTGATGATAAACTTTTTGAAGAAAATGGATTAATGTTCGAAGAGAATGTTCTTTTGAACTTATTAAAAGATATTAAAGAAAGCAAATATAAAAATATTTTTTTCTTAATTTTGTTTGAAGATGTATATGAATATATTAAATCCAAAGAAATTATTGATTCAAATCTATATGAGTATGAATTAAATATTTTAAAAGATTTAGAAAATATCGATTTAGCTAAATTAATTAATAATATTGAAAACGATAATGAATTTGCATTAGATATATTTACGCTATTTATAGAATATGATTCACAATGTTTAGAAGAAGATAGAATTAAAAATAAAAAACTGATAGAGTTATCAAATAATATTGAATATTTAGATAAATTTAAAATACATATTTTAGACACTCTACAGTATCAATTAAATAAGAGAAGAAATTAAAATTCTTCCCTTATTTTATTATATCTTTCTTTGATTTTTTCTATTCCAATCAAAGACATTATTTCATATAAGTCAGGTGTCATTGATTTACTTGTTAAGGCAACTCTTAAAACTGTTGAAACATCAGCTACATTTCCTTTAAAATTTTCTGGATTCTTTTTATATTCTTTCATATTTGATGCATATCCTAGCTCATCACACATAAGTTTTATATTATTAAACCAAACCTCTTTATCAGATAAGTCTATATATTTATTCATATATGTGCTAAGTATTTTACTAATTTCTTTCTTATCAGTAATTTTTTTCCATTCATAAGTTTTTTCTTTATTATAAAATATATCATCATACATATACCATATTAAATTTTCTATATCAGAATATTTACTAATATCTTTTCTAGGTTTTTCTTGCACTCTTTCTATATTTATTATATTTTTATAATATTCAGGATCTTTTTCTATTATATTTTTTAAAGATTCACTATAAGTAATTGACCAATTTAAAGATTCTTTATATAACTCATCCTTTGTCATTTTTGATATTATATTTTTAGATATATCATCTAATTTCATAAGATCATACAAAGCTCCACTTGTTGACATTTTATCTGCACTAAATGTGAAATCAGTAAATTTTTTATCAGGATTAGCAGTATGCCACTCTTCATAATTTGAATTAATAATAGTCATTAATGACTCTATTACTGCAAGTGCAGGATATCCAAGTTCCTCATAATAACTCATTCTTGCTTCTGGATCTTTTCTTTTACTTATTTTTCGTAAAGATTCTCCTTCTTTTTTCATAATAAGTGGAGTGTGAATATATTTAGGTGCTTCAAATCCAAATGCTTCAAACATTTGAATATGTTTAGGAGCGCTAGGTAACCAGTCTTCACCTCTTACAACATGCGTAGTTCTCATTAAATGATCGTCAACTATATGTGCGAAATGGTATGTAGGAAGCATGTTTTCACTTTTCATAATAACTTCATCTATATCATTTTCATTTAAATAAAGTTTTCCTTGTCTTAAGTCATCAAATTCAAATTTATTGTCAAAGTTTCCATTACTTCTAAATCTTATTACATATTTTTCTCCATTTTTAATTTTTTGTATTGCTTCATCTACTGTAAGTCTTGAACATCTTGCAAATCTACCATGATAGCCTGTCCTAATTTTCATAGTCTCTTGATTATCTCTCATTAAATCCAATTCATTTTTATCACAAAAGCATGGATAAGCACGTCCTATTTCTATTAAGTGTTTAATGAATGCATGGTATATTTCTTTTCTTTCACTTTGAATATAAGGTCCATAATTACCTATAGTTTTACTATCAAATTCATACTCATCTGGTGTAAGTCCATAATGATTTAACACATGCATTATAAGTTCAACTGCACCTTCTACCTCTCTTGATTTATCAGTATCTTCATTTCTTAAATAAAACACCCCATTTGAATTTTTAGCTATAACATAATCTATTAATGCCTGAAAGAGCCCACCTAAATGCATAAAACCTGTTGGAGATGGGGCAAATCTTGATACAATCGCACCTTCTGGTAAATTTCTTTTTGGATACTCTTTTTCATAATCCTCTATAGTTTTTGTAATATTTGGAAATATTAAATTAGCTAAATCTTTATTTGTCATAAAATCAATCCTCTCTAATTAAAAAGATTCTATCCATTATAAGGACGAATCTATCGTGGTACCACCTTAATTTGTGCATAAACACCTTTAAACTATAACGTAGTTATCGTACACTGTAAGCTCCAAAGTTTCTTTCATATAAAATATTTATTAACTCTCACCTATTGTTAACTCTCTTCAAAATAATTTTATATTACTCTTCTTTTTCGTAGCTTTAACATAATGATTATAACAGACTTTATACATTTTGTAAATTATTTTTTATTTCTTTTATAGTTAAACATATATTGTATTGCAAGACCACTATACTCCTTGTAGGTAGTAGAAGTAAAATTTCTTATATTATTCTCACCTTCTATATTATAATCATCTTTCATAAATTTTTTAACCCAAGTATCTACTGGATAAACATCAAATTTTTGATATGCAAACAATAAGATACATGAGGCTACTTTCATACCTATTCCCTTAAAATTCATAAGATATTTTAATGCATCTTCACCATCCATATTATATATACTTTCTAAATTTAATTTTTTATTAATAATATTTTGAATAATTTCATATAAATACTTGTCTCTAAATCCAACTTTACAATTTCTAAAATCCTGAATGGTTAATCTAGACAATTTTTGAACAGATGGAAATAAATAATAATCTTTACCCTCGAATACAACCTTTTCTCCATAATTAGCTGAAATCATATTAAGTGAATTGGATATAGATGAAACTCTATTATTTTGAGATATTATGTAGGATATAAGTGTTTCAAAAGGGTCCTGATGTATCATCTTAAGTCCCTTACTATATTCTATAGCATTTTTTATTTTATCATCTTTTTTTAATATATTAACTGCTATTTTATTATAATCTCTATTAAGATCAAAATAATCGTAAATAATTTCTTTTAAGTTATCATATTTATTAGATTCAATAATTATAAAATCTTCTTCTTCTGTTAATTTTATAACTCTATCCTTTATTATAACTATAAAACTATTATTATCTTCAATATACCTAAATATTTGACCACATGTAATTGTAGATCTTAAATCAAAATTATTTTTAATTTTTAACATTTTATCACCAATATTGTTAAGGATTAATTCTTGTTGGTCCTCTATATATAAGTGTTGCTTCTCTTATATTATCTATTTCAAATATTCTCATCATTATTCTTGCAAGTCCTACTCCATACCCTCCATGTGGTGGGCATCCATATTTAAAGAAATCCAGATAAAACTCCAATTCTTTAGGATCTATTCCCTTTTCTTCTATTTGTTTTTTTAATATATCATATCTATGCTCCCTTTGAGCTCCACTTGTTATTTCTATTCCTTTAAATAATAAATCATAAGTTTGAGTTATTCCATTTTCATCTTTCATTACATAAAAACTTCTTGCTTCATATGGAAAATTAGTTATAAATATAAAATCACTATTATATTTATCTTTTGCATACTTACACATTAACTCTTCTTCATGCCTTTCAAAATCTATTGGGTTTTCTCCCACATAATTATATTCATTTTTCATAATTTCCTTTGCATCATAAAAGTTTATTCTTGGGAAAGGTGAAGTTACATCACTTACCTCAACATTAAATACTTCTTTAATTTTTTCACCGTACTTTTCTTTTAATTTAGACATAAAATATTTTACCCAAGCTTCTTGTTCATCCATTACATCATTAACTGAATTAATCCAAGATATTTCACTATCTATCATTTCTATTTCAGTAGCATGATAACTAGTATGAGAATTTTCAGCTCTAAAAACTGGTCCTATTTCAAATACTTTATCAAAATTAGATGCCATTGTCATTTGTTTATAAAACTGTGGAGACTGTGATAAACAAGCCTTCTGTCCAAAATAATCAAGTTTAAATGTCTCTGCTCCTGATTCAGCTGCTTGCGCACTTATTTTAGGAGTATGAATCTCTTTATAACCATTATTGTACCAATATTCTCTCATCATTTGTTCTATGTATGATTGACATTCAAAAAGTAGTAAATTATCTTCTCTTCTAAGATCTAAATATCTATAATCTAGTCTAGTCTCTCTTAAAGTGTTATCTTTATTTCTAATGTCTATTGGAAGCTCTTTTAATGAAGTTGAAGTAACTTCTATTTTGCTTGGTATAAGTTCCATACCATTTAATTTTACTTTTGAATTTTCAACTACTTTGCATTTAACTTTTATGGTACTTTCAAGTGTTAAATTCGATACAATTTCTACTATTTCTCTATTTTTTTCTTCAGATTTTTCAATAGTTATTTGAACCTTACCAGTAGAATCTTTAAGTATCACGAATTGAACCCATTGTAAATCTCTTATGTTATCTACAAATCCACTAACTTCTATTTCTTTATCGTAATATTTGTTTAGTTCATTTAAATATATTTTTTTCATAATTCCTCCTAATATATAAAAAAATCCATAAATACAAGGACGAAATATTCGTGGTGCCACCTTGCTTTATAGATTAATCTATCTTTAAACTTTTAACGCAGTTACACGATTATTATAAAATTTGATGTCTTTCTATATAATTATTTATTAGTTTACACCTAACACTAACTCTCTTGAAAATTTTCATATATACTCTTTCAAACAAATACAACTATAGTATATCATTATTCACTTATTTATTCAATACTTAAATTTTCTTTGATATCCACCATCTTCAATTCCACAATATGTATATTCATCATTATCATCATAAAATATACTTATATTAGTATCTTCATTGTTGTATAACATTACTGAATATAGCATATCTAACTGTTCCTGAGTAACTCTATAATTTAAAATCTTGGGATTTGGTAATTTAATTATTGGTTTATAAATTATTGCATCATGACTATAATAAACATATCCAAAACAATTTATAAGTATCTCTGCTGGACCATTTAATAATACTGAAGAAAAAATTGAAGAATAGAACTTATTAAAATTATAATCATCTATATTTAATTTTTGTTTAAGAAAAGCTTTTGCCCATTCGTTATGTGAATCTATATTTTTAGACTGCCTCCTATGTGAAACTTTATAGTAATTACCATTTTGATCAATAAATCCATCATAATTATGAATTAAAGAGGCATCATCGTATTTATTAAAATCAAACATTATTCACCTATATTTTCATCTAAAAAGTTTATTAAATCTTCTTTCTTTATTTTATTTTCTTCCTTAGTAATATTGTTTTTTATAGTTATTATGCCAGTTTTAACCTCTTCTTCTCCTATAATCATTACAAATTTAGAATTTAACCTATCAGCATTTTTAAAATTATTTTTAAGATTTCTATTATTATAATCTATTTCAACAATAAATCCATTTAGTCTTAAATCCATACACATATTGAATGAATAATCCTTTTCATTTTCACTCACAGGGATAATATATAAATCTATATTATTTACAATAGGTAATTCAATTTTTTCATAATCTAATGCTGCAATAAGTCGCTCCATTCCAAGAGCAAACCCAACACCACTTGTTTTTGGGCCATCAAGTGTTTCTACTAAATTATCATACCTACCACCACCACATAAAACATTTTGACTTCCAAATCCTTTTACTTTCGCTTCTACTTCAAATACTGTATGGGTATAATAATCAAGACCTCTAACTAAATTTGTATTTACAACATAATCTATGTTTAATGCACTCAAATACTTTTTAACATTTTCAAAATGCTTCTTACTCGTTTCATTTAAATAATCTATTGTTTTTGGAGCATGTTTCATAATTTCTAAATTAGCGTCAACTTTACAATCTAATATCCTAAGTGGGTTTTTATTAAATCTATCCTTACAATCTTCACATAAATCATTTAAATATGGTCTAAAATATTCTACTAAAGCCTCTCTATAATTACTTCTTGATTCACTATCACCAAGTGTATTTATATTAACTTTTATTTCTTTTAATCCTAATAATTTATATAAGTTAACAGGAATACTTATAACCTCTACATCAACCATAGGATCATTGCTACCAAATACTTCTACTCCAAACTGATAAAATTCTCTGAATCTTCCAGATTGAGGACGCTCATACCTATACATAGGACCATAATACCAAGCTTTAACTGGAATACTATGATTACCATACATTTTATTTTCAATATAACTTCTTACAATGCCAGCTGTACCTTCTGGTCGAAGTGTTAAATCTCTATTTCCTCTATCTTTAAAATCATATGTCTCTTTAGTAACTATATCTGTTGCCTCACCAACACCTCTATGGAACAAATTACTAGATTCAAATATAGGAGTTCTAAAATACTCATAGTTATATTTTTCCATAAGTCCTTCTATCAAATCTTCTATATATAAAAGTCGCTTACCGTACTGTCCATATACATCATAAGTACCTTTTGCTTTTTGTATCATAGAATTACTCCTCTCTAATTAAAAACTTTGTATATTATACATTTTATCATCATAAAAATCAATAAAAAAGGCATTATATTTATTTAATCATTCTCTATTTTCTTTACTCTTTTAAGTATATCATCCTTAAAATATTTATATGTTGTCATAACTAATATTGCAAGTGGAAATGAAATAAATACCCCTATAATGCCAAATAATATTCCACCTGCGAAAAGTGCAATTATGGTAACTAATGGGTGTATTGAATTAGTTTTTCCATATACAGTTGGATTTATAACATAGCTATCTACTGCACTTAAAATCGCAAAAACTATTACAGTTTTTACAAGTAATGAAGGACTTACTACAAATGCTGTAATTGCAGCAATTATATTAACACCTATTCCCCCAAAATAAGGTATCAAATTAGCAATTGCAGCTAAAAATCCAAGTAAAATAGCATTTGGATGTCCTATAATTGTATAAACTAATGTATATTCTATAAGCGTAATTATAATTATTTGAACCAAGCCACTTAAATATTTTTTCATTTGATCATCTAAACTTCTAACATATTTATATACTTTTTTAGAACGCTTACTAAAGAAAAGTTTAATTTCTTCTCTAATACTATCCATATCTATTAAAAAGTAAATAAATGAAGCAAAGACTATAAAAATATTAGAAATAAGACCTAAAGATGAATCAATTAAATTAATTGCACCATCTGATACATATTTACCTAAATTTGATAATATTGTTTTAAAAGTATCGGTTAAAGTCATCTCTAGTCCTGCAAAATTAAAATCTAAATTATTTTTTTGAAGCGAGTTAATAAATTCTATTATACTACTAAACAAACTAGATAACTGGCCTAACAATACTGTTGTTATTAAATAAATTACTAAAGTCGCTAAAGCAAAGATTAAAACTATTATTACTGTTATTCCAAGCCATTTTGGGGCACCCTTTTCTTGCATCTTTTTTAAAAAAGGATGGAGCGCATATGCAAAAGCAAAGGCAAATAGAAACGGCATCAATATTTGTAATATTTTATCTAAAACACCTATCCATAAGTTTCCAGTTTGATAAAGCAAAAATATTATTAAAACTATTACGGCAAAATTTACTAATTTGTAATTTAAATTATTTTTTAACATGTAATTACCTACTTTCTAATAAAATTGTTATTGGACCATCATTAGTTATATTGACCTTCATGTTTTCACCAAATATTCCTTTTTCTACATTTACATATTTACTAAGTTTATCATTAAATTTATCATATAATTTTTTCGCTTTTTCACTTTTCATAGCTTTCATATAACTAGGTCTATTGCCATTTTTAGTATCAGCATAAAGTGTGAATTGTGAAATACTTAAAATATTTCCTTTAATATCTAATAAAGATTTATTCATAACACCATTTTCATCATCAAATATTCTTAAATTTATTATTTTATTTATTAAATAATTTATATCTCTATCATCGTCATTAGTCGTAAAACCTACAAGTAGAACAAGCCCTTTATCAATATGTCCTACTGTTTTGTCATTTACTATAACACTAGATTCTAAACTTCTTTGTACAAGTACTCTCATTTTATAAGCCTTTCTACATGTGTTATATTTTCAATCATTTCTAAATCATTTATAAATTTAAGTAATTTTTCTTTATTTGGTACGAGTACCATAATATCAAAAATATAATCTTCTAAACTATTAAGTGTATTTATACTTTGTATTGTTATATCAGATGATGATGTCTTAGATATTATGTCTATAAGAACATTTTTATTGTCTGTTGAAGTTACCAAAATATTTGTAGAATATTTTTTTTCTATAAAATCATTCCATTTTACTTCTATTAGTCTTTCATCTAATTCATTTATATTAGGACATACGCTTCTATGTACACTTATTCCATTACCTTTTGTAATATAGCCAACTATTCTATCCCCTGGAATCGGTTTACAACAAGATGCAATATTTACTTTTATTTCATCTATTCCAGCTACTATTATGTCATTTTTAACCAATATTTTTTCATTTGAATTAACATTAACTTTACTTAAAATTATTTTTTCTTTTGACTTCTCTATTCCAGTTATTACATTTATTATTGATAGAGGACTATACTTACCATTGCCTATACCGATATATAAATCTGTTAAATTATCCAAATGAAATTCATTTAATATCTTGTCTATATTTTCATCTTTATAAAAATCCGTATTAGATATTTTCTTTCTTCTTAATTCTTTATTTAATAATTCTTCTCCTCTTTTTAAATTTTCTTCTTTATCTATTTTATTAAAATAAGCCTTTATCTTATTTTTTGCTTGAGCTGTATAGGCTATATTTACCCACTCACGTGATGGAGTCTGAGTTTTATTTGTATTAATCTTAACTATATCATTGTCTTGAAGTTTATAATCTAGAGGAACTATATTCCCATTTACGATAGCGCCTACCATAGAGTCTCCAACTTTACTATGAACCTTATATGCAAAATCTATTGGTGTCGCACCCAATGGAAGTTCTACTACATCTCCTTTTGGTGTAAATACATAAATCATACTTTTAAGTACATCTTCTTTAACACTATTTATGAAAAGTTCATCACTTTCTTCTTCTTTTGATAATTCCATAATAGTTCTAAAAAATTGAAGTTTCTCTTCCATAGCAGATTGCATTATAGTCTTGCCTTTTTCTTTATATGACCAGTGAGATGCAATACCATGTTCTGCTATATCATCCATTTCATATGTTCTAATCTGTATTTCATACAATTGCCCATTTTCACCAAAAACTGTTGTATGTAAAGATTGATACCCATTTTCTTTAGGCATTGCAATATAATCCTTAAATCTTTTTGGAATTGGTCTATATTTGGAATGAATTATACCAATAGTTTGATAACAATCTTGTTCTGTATCCACAAATATTCTAAGAGCTAACAAATCATATATGTCACTAAAACGTCTTCCAGTATCTAATTTTTTATATATACTATATATACTTTTAGCTCTACCCTTTATTTTATGTTTAATTCCATGATTATTGAGTAATAAAGTTAAAGATTCCTTCATAAGTTCTACATTATTATTTCTCTCTACTTTAGATTGATTTAACTTCTCTACTATAGAAAAATAAACATCCGGCTTTGAATATCTTAAACATAAATCTTCTAGTTCACTTTTTATTTTATTCATACCAAGTCTATGGGCAATTGGAACCAATATTTCAAGTGTTTCTAATGCGTTTTCTTTTTGTTTTTTTTCACTTAATACCCAAAGTGTTCTCATATTATGAAGTCTATCAGCAAGTTTAATAATTATTACCCTAACATCTTCTGTTAATCCAACTATTATCTTTCTATGATTAGCAAGTATAGCTTCATTATCACCATTAAAATTTAATTTATTTATTTTTGTTACTCCATCTACTAAGGATGCTATTTCCAAACTAAATTCATTAGCAATTTCTTCTTTTGTTGCATTTGAATCCTCTATTGTATCGTGCATTAATGCTGCACATATAGTTTGATAATCCGCATTTATATCAGAAAGTATATAAGCAACATTAAGAGGATGAACTATATAATCCTCTCCTGTATGTCTTTTTTGACCAAAATGCTTTTCATACGCAAATGTATATGCTTTAGTAATCATCTTTTTATCATTTTCATTTGTAATATAAGTAGATACTTTTTTTAATAGTTCGTCAAATGTTAAATTTGGCTTATCTTTTCTCATTTCTACCACCTATACCAATTATATCATACAAACATTAATTTAGTACACTATAAAATAAATAAATTAAAAGATCACTAATTAGTGATCTTTTAAAAATTTTTTTAGTACTCTACTTAATTCTACTTTATCTATTGGCTTTGATAAATAATCATCAAAACCACTTGATAAATATTTTTCTTTTTGGCCCTCTATAACATCAGCAGTTAATGCTACAACCGGTGTATTAAAATTTTCTATACTTTTTAGTTGTTTTAACGTTTCTATTCCATCTATTCCAGGCATCATTATATCCATTAAAATTAAATCATAAACATTTTGTTCTTTCAGATGTTCTATACATTCTTGTCCACTTTCAAGTAAAGTTACATCTACATCAAAAGGTTTTAAAAGTTTACTAGTAACTTTTAAATTTAATTTATTATCATCAACAATCAATATATTTTTACCTTTTAAACTAAATTCTAAAGTCTTTTTATTATTACTTATAAGTTCTCTTATTTTATTATCTTCTACTATTTTTTGCACAACAGAAATTGTAACTTTAGTATATTCATCTAATTTACTCTCTATTTCTAATTTACCATCTAATAATTTTATTAAAGATTTCACTAAACCAATTCCTGTGGTATTGTCTTTAGTATTTATAATTTCATTTAATTTATTTTCATCCATCCCTTTACCTGTATCACTTATTTCAATGATTAAATTAACATTTGCATCTTTTTTCTCTCCTCTTACATTTATGTTAATTTCACCTTCATCTGTGTATTTTAAAGAGTTATTAATTATTTTAGTTAAAATCTCTTTAATTCTTTTTTTATCGCCAAAAACAATAACAGGTAAATTATTATCTAAATTTAAACTGACAGATATATCTTTATTTAAAGCATAATCCTTGGTATTTTTTTCTAAATCCTTAAATAATTTTAAAAGATTATATTCACATTCCTCTTTTTTTATATTTTTCTTATTCAATTTTGAAACATCAATTAAACCATCAATTATTTCTAACATTTCATTTGAGGACAAATTTATAATTTTTATATCTTCTTTAATATCTTGAATTATATTTTCTTTTAATAACGAATCACTAATTCCCATAATATTCGTAAGAGGTACCCTTATGTCGTGAGATATTGTAGATATTAAAGCAGTTTTAGCTTTATCAGCCATTCTTGCATCATTTAATGCATTTTGTAACATAATATTTTGTTCTCTTATACTTTCAGCATTTTCAGTTACATTCTTTGTTAATATTGATACTCTATTATTTTGTTTACTATAAATAAAGAATATTGTACTTTCAAGCCAAATATTATTTTTTATATTATTACCTAATCTATATCGTATTACTTTGCTGTCTAATTCATATTTAGAAAAATTTTCTTTCAAATTATTAATTGAAAAATTAGAATAAACTAATTCTCTATCATTTTCATTTATATAATTTAATATCGTTTTTAATCCTTCAGTATAATTTCCACGCTTTTCATCTCCAAAATACAAATTATCTTTTTTAAAATATTTTAAATCATAAGTATTATTAATAATATTTACATTCATCTCAACATCATAAGAAGATGCAGTTATTTGATTTAGCTGACTTTCTCTAGCTTTTATATCCGTAGCTTGTTTAACCAATAGGTGTTGTCTATCATGTTCTTTAGTTGCATCATATATTTCTATAATAAAATATTCCTCTTTTTTTTCTTTATATGGGAAAATTTTTATTCTTATCCACATCTGATAATTATATTTTGGATTGTCATATTTTAATAACTGACTTACATAATCATTTGTTTTATCCCAATTATCTAATTCTGATTTTATAATTGGAGTATTAAATATTTTATATGTTATATCTTCTATAGATTTTTCTTTACAAGATATTCCTAAGACACTTTCAACATTATCAGATAAATATAAAATCTTATTATTTTTAGAATTAAATAAAATATATATTGTATTAGAATTTTTTATTAAAGATTTAAACAATTTATCTTGAACCATAAAATTGTTTTTATTCTCATTCATTAAAATTAATCCAATAGTATATATAACTAAAATCAAAATGGAAGCTAATATTAAACAATTTAAAAATAAATTATTATTAAATCCATCAGTAATTATATATAAAATATATAATAAAATAACTATTATTAAAATCAAAAATACTTTCTCTTTATTCTTCATAAGATCACCTATCTTTATAATTATATCACTTTTTTGAAAAAAAAACATGTTAACTGACATATTTTTCTATTAGTAAAGTACTGCTAATATCACCAACCGCATTAAGGCAAGTACCTGGTGGATCTGTTAACCAACCTATAGTTGCTATTACTGGAAAAGCTTCAAGTGGAAAACCATAGAAAGAAACAATAAGCATTTCACCTATAAACGCCCCACCAGGAATACCCGACATAACAACTCCAGATAAAACTGATATAAATATTGCTGTTAAATATGTGTCTATTCCTGTAAAAGGCTTACCAAAAAGTGAAAATAAAAATGCAATTTTTAATACCGATGCCATACACGAACCTTCCATATGTATCGTAGCTCCTATTGGAAGAATTGTATTTGAAACGTCTTTATCTATATGTAGCTTTTCTGCACAATCTAAATTAGTTGGTAATGTTGCAAGTGATGAACAGGTACCAATCGATGTCATTGTTGGAGAAATTATATTTTTATAAAATAATTTAATTCCATTTTTACCGCGTGATATATAACTATATAATGTATAAAATGTGAAAAAATAAACTATAGATAATACATAATAAAAAATCATACTTTTTGCATAACTACCAATTAACTCTTTTCCATATTCACTAATTAGTGTTGCAAAATATGCACATAGACCTATTGGAGCATAATACATAATTATTTTTATTACATTCATCATTACTTTAGATATAGTATTTAGGCTTTTAGAGATATTCTCCTTTTCATTTTTTAACATACCTACGGCAAATCCAACAATTATTGTAAAGATTATAAGTGGCAACATATTATTTTTAGAAAATAATTGTCCAAATTCTGAAACAGTCACCATGTCTATTATCTTATTTCCTAAATTTAAACTTTCTTTTGTACCCTTTGTCAGATCAATACTAATATTTCCAACTGGATTTATAAATTTTATACTAACAAGTGTAAAAATTGCTACTACAGTACTAGTTATTATAAACACAATAAACATTGTTATAAATATTTTCCCTAATTTTTTAAAGTTTTTTATGCTTGATATACTGCTCGAAATTGTAAAAAATACAAGAGGCACCACTATCGTATAAAGTAAATTTATAAAAATTGTTCCCAATGGTTTTAACTTAATTGAGTCTTCTTTAAATACAATTCCGATAATACATCCTACTATCATAGAGATTAAAAGAATTATTGAAAATCTATAATTTTTCCAAAATATTTTAAACATCTAAAATCACCTATAGTAAAATGTATTCAAAAAAAATAAAATTAGTAAAGACATCTAATTTTATTTTTATACTTTATTTAAGATACATATTTAATGGGTGTCCAATTTAATTATACCACTTATAATATATAAAATAAAGACTATTTTTCATTTGACCAATTATGATATAATTAAAAAGAGCCTAGAGAGTGTGTTCTCTAGTATTTTTGTATTTAGGAGGTAGATTATGACAAAATATGTATTTGTAACTGGAGGAGTTGTATCAGGTCTTGGTAAAGGTATTACTGCTTCTTCAATAGCTCTTTTATTAAAATCACGTGGGTATAAAGTATTTATGCAAAAATTTGACCCATATATTAATGTTGATCCAGGGACAATGAACCCTATTCAACACGGTGAAGTATTTGTTACTTATGATGGTTGTGAAACAGATCTAGATTTAGGTCACTATGAAAGATTTATAGATGAGGAATTGAATTTTACATCAAATATAACAAGTGGAAAAATATATAAATCAGTAATAGATAAAGAGCGTCATGGAGACTATTTAGGCGCTACTGTCCAAATGGTACCACATATTACTAATGAAATTAAAAATAAAGTTTACGAAGCTGGTATAACTAGTGGTGCTGATATAGTAATTACAGAGATTGGTGGTACTGTAGGTGACATAGAATCTCAAAGTTTCATTGAAGCATTAAGACAAATTCAATATGAAAAAGGATCAGAAAATACATTTTTTGTACATTGTACATTAATTCCTTTTATATATGGATCAAATGAGCTTAAAACAAAACCTACACAAAATAGTGTTAGAGATTTAAGAAATATGGGTATTAGGCCTGATGCTTTAGTATGTCGTGCCCCATATGATACTGGAGAATCCATAAAGAAAAAATTATCGTTATTTTGTTCTGTTCCAGTTGAAAATGTAATAGATTCTATAGATGTTTTAAATATTTATGAAATACCAATAAATTATTATAAGCAAAAAATAGATGAAATTATTCTTAAGCAATTTAATTTACCAATAAAAAAAGCTAATCTTGATTATTGGAAAAATCTTATTAATACAGTCAATAGTTTAACAAACGAAATTGAAATATCTTTAGTTGGAAAGTATGTTGAACTACACGATGCATATATATCAGTTGCTGAAGCACTACGTCATGCAGGATATAAATATAATACCAAAATTAACATTAATTGGGTAGATTCGGAGACTTTAGAAGATTCTAAAACTAATTTAAAAGAAATTTTTAAAAATTCTAAAGGTATTTTAGTACCAGGTGGATTTGGAAGTAGAGGTATTGAAGGTAAAATAAAGGCTATAAAATATGCAAGAGAAAATAATATTCCTTTCTTAGGAATTTGTTTAGGTATGCAACTTGCGGTTATTGAATTTGCTAGAAATATATGTAACATAAAAGATGCGTCTAGTACTGAATTTAATCCAACTTGTACTAACCCTATTATAGATTTAATGTCAGATCAAAAATCAATAGTCAACATGGGTGGGACTTTAAGACTTGGTAATTATGAGTGTACTCTAAAAAAAGGCACACTTGCCTATAAAGATTACAATCAAGATAAAATATTAGAACGACATAGACATAGATATGAATTTAATAATGAATACAAAGATTTGTTAGAAAAGGAAGGAATGGTTTTCTCTGGTATAAATGAAAAAACTAATCTAATTGAAATAATAGAATTGCCTAAACATAAGCACTTTATTGCTAGTCAATTTCATCCAGAATTTAAATCAAGGCCTACAAAACCCCATCCTTTATTTGATTCATTTATCAAAGCTAGTTGTAATAAATAATTATATTATAAAAGGTATAACTTAATCATTATACCTTTTTTTTGTAATTATTAACTCTTATTTTATTTTTATCTTCTCATTTTTATACTCTATATGTATTCTTTGTACTATTGCTAAAGTAACTATTAAAGATAATGTAAAACTTCCACCATAAGATAAAAATGGTAATGGTACTCCAGTAAGTGGTATTAAAGCAAATAATCCGCCTAAATTAACTAGAATATGTAAAAATATATAGGTTGCTACTCCTAAACATATATATTTATTTCTTAAATTTTTTGTTCTTGTTGATAATTTCAAAATTCTATATAAAATAACTATGTAACCAATGAAAATAAGTGAACTTATTAATACTCCATTTTCCTCAGCAATTATTGCAAAAACCATGTCCGTATGAGGTTCTGGAATATAGGAATATTTTTGAGTACTCTTACCTATGCCAACACCGGTAAGACCGCCATTATTTATAGCTATAAATGCATTACATACTTGATAGCCAGTTCCCGTATATTTTGAGCAAGGATTATAATAATCAAATCTAGACGTTTGTGTATCGGATAAAATATATCCAGAAAAATTTAACATAGTAAGTAATCCTATAATTCCTATAACAACTAATATTATTATAGATTTAAATTTTTCCTTAGATGATATTGGTCCAGATAAAAATAATACCATAAATATACCAAATAATATGATAGCTGTACCCAAATCTTTCTGTAAAAATACGAGTATAGGAAAAATAAGACTAAAGCCTAATATTTTCCATATCATTATATCATGTTTTTCATTTTGATTTGTGAGCTTTTTATAATACATTTCAAAAAATAGTGCAAGTGATACTATTAAAGTTGGCTTAGCAAATTCACTCGGTTGAATTTTTATAAACTTTAAATCTATCCAGTTGTTAGCACCTCTAGTTGAAACTCCTTTTAATATTAAATATAAATTTAATACAAGTACAGATATATATATTATTGGTAATAATTTTTTATATTCTTTAGTAGGAATTTTTAATATAAATGTAAAACATATAAAACTTCCAATTAAAATTGTCAAATGTTTAAAAAAATAATAAAATAAATTTGCATCTGCATTTACAACTGCTTCTCTACTTGATGCAGTTACTATATTAAGAGTTCCAAATATTATTAGAATAAGTGATGTAAAAAATAAAACTTTATCCATATCAGCAAAAGTTTTTTTTATTTTCTTAAAAGATTTCATATAATCTCACCTACTCTATATTTATGATATCACAATTGTGAAAAATTCTCAAGTAATGGGTATTTTTAATTAACAAAATTAAAATAAAATAATAATATATATTGACTAGATTGGAGGTTTATATGTATTATTATGGCGGATATCAAGGATACGGTGGATATCCTTATGGCGGATGCTGCAATCAAGGCGGTTCTGGATATGGTACTGGATATGGCGCTGCTATCATATTAGTACTATTTATTTTATTAGTTATAGTAATCGGTGCTAGAGCATTTGATGGAAGATAAAAGA
>CANPYQ010000019.1 GCA_947588865.1 uncultured Bacilli bacterium | reverse complement strand
AAATAGATTTTATTTCATTTCCATAAATTTTATCTATTTTTTTCATTTTATTTATTTTTACTCTTTTTTACTGTATTTTTGAGATATCATTTTTTTCTTACTCATTATAAGTGTATAATTATTGCTTATAATAGTTGACTTGCAATAATCACATACACTACTGTTGTTTCCTTTTAATGGGGCACCACATCTTGGACAAATGTCGATTTCTTTATTATCTACAGTCTTAACAAATGTAAGCTCATAGTTATAATAATTAAGTTTTGAGGCATTACCTCTTTCTACATTACTATTAGTAGTATTAATTATAAAGTCATAACAACTAACTTTCATATTGATAACTATTGTTTCTATTCCATTTTCTTCATGCCTTTCCTTTATACTACTTCCAAGATATTTTATATCATACATGAGATTTTTTTGATTTTTAACCTTTAATGTATCTAATTGCATCAAATACATATTATACATCTCATCAGTTGTATTTTGTCTAATAGTATCATAATCAAAATTCATCCAAGCATATTCTATTTTTTTATAAATATTAAATGCATGAATTTCAAGTTTTTTGTCTTCACTATAATCGCTAGGATTAAGTAACTCTAATTTACTATTCAAAGCCTTATTTATTATTTCTTTCTTCTTTTTACTATTAGATCTACACACAAGTATTATTATTACTATAACCGCTATCCCTAATGGTGGATACTCTATACATAGATAGATTAGATAAAATAATCCACCATCATCCTCACTTGAATTAGAGCTATCAATATCGTAACTAGCATCGTATCCACTATCTGCTCCAACTAACTGTACATTATATGTCGTTGCAAACATACCTATTAAAAACAAACAAAGGATTAATATTATAAGACTTCTCTTCATTCTACCACCTATTATAATTTTAACATAAATTTAAAATAGTTCAAGTATTTTGAACTATTTTAAGTTTACCATAAGTCCCTTATAGTATTTCCATGAAAGTACCCTAAATGCTAACTTGTTTATTTGCTCTTCACTCAGTGTACCATTTTCTATAGATGTTTTTATCTCATTAAAACTCTTGACATAATCAGTTGTAATTATAAGGTCATTACCTGCTTGTATTGCTTTTAAAGTAGTATTTTCTATACTTGTTACAGCTCCCATTGCAATATCATCTGTCATAATTATACCAGTAAATTTTAGATCATCTCTAAGTAAATTATGAATATTTTTAGATAATGATGCCGGATTATCTGGGTCAATACTTGTAACTATATTATGACTTACAAGTACTGCTTCAGCTCCTGCATTAATACCTGCTTCAAATGGTGGTAAATCATTTGTTTTAATATCTTCTAAGCTTCTTGTATCACTAGATACACCTTCATGTGTATCCTTATTATTTCCATATCCAGGGAAATGCTTTAATGTATAAGATACCCCACTATTTTTACTCGCTTCTATTACAGTTTTAGCATATTCACTAGTTGTAGCTGTATTTTCTCCTAAAGCCCTTTTATACATATAGTCATCAGGATTAGTAGTTACATCAACTACAGGAGCAAGATTTAAATTAAGTCCGAGACTCTTGAGTAAATTGCTTTTTTCTATAGTATCAGATTTTATTAAGTCAAATTTTCCATCATCATATAATGTTTTTGGAGATTTAAATGGAAAACTTCTTAAATTTGTATTACTACTTACTCTAACTACATCTCCACCTTCTTCATCTACTGCAGTCAAAAGAGGTATTTTAGAGTTATTTTGTAAAGTAGTTATCATGTTTATAACTTGATCTTTAGTTTTATCTTTAAAGTCTTTAGCAAAAAATACAAATCCACCAAAATTATATGTATTTAAATCTGTTAAAGCAGTATTAGCATCATATCTAACTAAAAGTAACTGTCCTATTTTTTCATCTAAAGATAGTTCTTTCAATTTATCATATGCCATTACATAGTATGTACTAAATATTCCATTATCGTCATAATCAGCTGGAATATTATTTTTACTTTTTACATCTACTACTTGATAACTTATTATTTTAGCATCTTGAACATCCTTGCTTTTGTCTAAAAGTCCCATATATTCAAGTACTATGGAATCACCAACTTCTAAAGTTATATCTTCTTTTTCAAATGTATATATAATATTATCATTACTTTGAAGTGTAATATAATTATTATCAACAGATAATACAGTTGCCTCTAAGTTTCTTGTATCTATTTTACTTTTATTTTTAGGGGAAAACACTATAATTAAAAATATAATAATTATTGCAATACCTAAAATTCCTAAAACTATTTTTTTACTCATACGATCACCTACAATACTATTATACAATTTTTTAACATTAAATATGAAGTTTTTTTATATAAAATGAAAAATAGTTCAAAATTGTTGAACTACTTTACATATTTAATTTATTTTAGATAATAAATCATTGCTAATGCTAGTCATAGTTGAACCTAAATTTTCTATTCCATAATAACATTCTGTAGCATTTGGGAAAAGTGTTTTATCAACTTCTGAATCACGTTTAATGTAGTCCATTAATCTTAATAAGTCCCCATCATTCGTTGTTATTTGATGTAAAAATGCAAATGTAACAAATAATTGCTTATCCCCTTTTGTATATTTAATCGTTAAAGCTAAACTCCCTGCTCCTCCAACACCGCTTGCAGTTATGTTAAAATCTTTATCCATTTCGTTTACTACATTTTCTAATTGTTCTTTTGTTAAACTAATATCAGCATATTTACCTTCAAAATTGCTTGCAATCGCAACTGCAGTTAAATTTTTTTGAGCTTTTAAATATTCCGTTATATCAGAATATTTACTTTCATCAAAATTTGATGTGTATAAAACTTTTTCTCCTTCTTCTAATTTATTTTGACACTTTGGAGTATAATCTAAGTTCACAAAAGTAACCTCATCACTTGTATCATTACTTGAAGTATTATTTTGATCGCTTATATTATTATTTTCTGAATTTTTATTAGTGTTGTCACTTGTGCCATTACTTGATTTGTTTATTAATACATACATTAACAAAAATGCGATAATTAATACTAAAATAACTATTATAACTATTAAAAAACCATTGTTACTCTTTTTATTTTTTTGCTTATTTTCAAATTGTGATTCATTTGTATAGCTTATTTGTCCACCATTATTTTCACCATTCATAAAAAATTCTCCTTTATTTAATTATTACATTATTTTTAATTTTTAATTTGGGATAACAAAGATTGATCAATATTTTTTACTGTTGATCCAATACTATCTACACCAATTCCATAATTACAAAAATCATTATCATCTGCTATAGAGTTATCCATAATTCTTAATAAATCACCATCGTTTGTATCTATAACTTGTAATTGTGTAAAACTAACATATAATTGCTTATCACCTTTTGTATAATTAATATATAATATTGGACCACTTACAAAACCAATACCACCAATTTTAACTATACTTGGTGACATTTCTTTAAACATATTATTTACTTCATCATCGCTTAATACTTTATCAATATTTTTAGACTCATTATTTTCAGTTAAATAATAATGTTTTAAAGTGACAGTTAAATTTTTCTGTTCTTTTAAATATTCTACAATATTATTATATTTACTAGCCTCAAAATTTGCAGTATATAAAATAGTCTGCCCATCTAGTAAAGTATTATTGCATTTAGGTGTATAATCTAAATCTTCAAATATAACATCATTACTAGAATTATTTACATTATTCTTAGAACTATCATCCTTATTAATTTCTTCTTTGTTTTCTGAATTTACATTACTATTTTTAGCTGTTTTACTTTTAGAATTATTAATAAAAATAAACGCTAATAATGCTACTATAAAAAGTACTAAAATAACGATAACTATGCCCAAAATTTTATTATTTCCCTTTTGTTTTTGTTCTTGCGTATATTGTGATTTTTCATCATTCATAAAAAATTCTCCTCTCCGCGTTCATTATACAATATTTTTTATATAATTTCCAATTATTTTTAAAACAATTGAGCAAGTTTACAAATAATTAACACTATTGAAAATGTATTCTTAATATTTCAAACAGTTGACTCAAATCTTATATACCATATATAGCATATTGTTGAATCAATCTTAATAAAACGCCATCAATTGTACTAATTGCATAAAAAAAGGATATTTAACCATAATTTTTATATCCCTTTTGTATATTTTAATTCCACTATCATTGTAATTTGTAATTTTTGAATATGACTTCAGTAAATCTAGAATTAATAATTTCTTTAAATAATTATAAAGCAAGGCAACATTTAAATTATCTATAACCTTTATATCATTTTTACTAGCATCAAAATTGTAAAATATAAAATGATCTTACTCTATTTATAGTTACATTATTTAAGTTTTTATCTTTGATTTTTTATTTCTTTTTTTGAAAGCTTCATTTTTGTAGTATTATTAACAATTTTTGACTTACAATATTCACACTGTGTTAAACCTTTCACTGGTGCGCCACACATTGGACAAGTATCAACTACATCATCATTTTTTTCAAATGTTAATAAATAACTTAAAACAACTTTCTTAGATTTACTACCTCTAACAACTCTTTCATTTTTTGTATTTATTATATAATCATATGTACTTACACTCATATAGACTTTAAATATCTCTTTATTATTAATTTTTTGATAATCAGTTATATAACAATCTAAAAGTTTTATTTCATCCATTACATTTTTTTGATTTTTAATCTTTAAAGTTTCAAGTTGATTTGCATACATATTATACATTTCATCGCTTACCAATTCTTTAATTTTATCATAATCAAAATTCATCCATGCTGTCTGTAATTCTTTATATATAGAAAATGCCTCACAAATGAATCCCTTCATATCAAAATTTTCTTTTAATCTATTAACATCTATACTAAGAGGTTTTGAGTAATTCTTATTAATTTCTTTAATTCCTTTTCGAGTAAAGCTTAAAATAATAAGAGGAAAACCTGTTATAATAATTATGAAAATAATTGGTCCAATTATATCATCACTTGATGAACTACTACTGTAACTACTATTATCATTATAATCCCAACTTGAATCCCAATCCGAACTTGAATCCCAGCTAGAACTAGAGTCCCAACTAGATCCACTATCATAATCAAAATCGAATCCACTATCTGCCCCTACATCTTTTACATGATATGTTATACTCAAAAATCCAATTAAAAGCAAAATAGCTAATATCTGTAATTTTTTCCTCATTATACCACCATTTTAATTTTAACATAAATCTATTTTTTATTAAACATGAAAAAAGCATAAACTTTTTTGTTTACACTTTTTAATCTAATAATTCCTGCTCAAGTGCTTCTAGTGGTTCTTCTTCTAATCCATCAAGTTCTAACTCGTATGTTGCTTTTCTATATTTTTTAGCACCTGTACCAGCTGGGATTAATTTACCAAGTATAACATTCTCTTTTAATCCTTCAAGTTTATCAATTTTTCCATGAATTGCGGCATCAGTAAGTATACGAGTTGTCTCTTGGAATGATGCAGCTGATAAGAATGAATCAGTCTCTAATGATGCTTTAGTAATTCCAAGAAGTACTGGTCTACCTGTTGCAGGACGCTTACCTTCAAGAATTAATTCCTTGTTTATATCAGTAAATTTATTTATATTAATCATTGTTCCAGGTAAGAAATAAGAATCGCCTGAATTAATTATTTTTATTTTAGATATCATACGTTTAGCTATAATTTCAACATGTTTATCAGATATATCAACACCTTGAGATCTATATACTTTTTGTGTTTCAGATAAAATATATTGTTGAGTTGAAATTGGATCTGTTACAACAAGTAACTCTTTAGGGCTTATAGCACCATGAGTCAATCTTTGTCCAGCTTTAACCTCTTCTCCCTCACTAACAGCAAGTTTTACACTATAATTTGTTGTATGTTTACGTGTTTCAACATCATTTTTAATGTAAATTATATATTTGCCATTTTCTTCTTCTATCTTAGTTATTACACCATTTATCTCAGAAATTGTTGCCTTACCCTTTGGATTACGAGCTTCAAATAACTCTTGAACACGAGGTAAACCTTGAGTGATGTCGTCTCCAGCAACTCCACCTGTATTAAATGTACGCATTGTAAGTTGTGTACCAGGTTCACCAATTGATTGAGCTGCCATTATACCTACAGCTTCTCCTTCTTCAACTATTTGTCCTGTTGCTAAGTTACGTCCATAACATTTTTGACATACACCGTGTTCTGTCTTACAAGTAAGAACTGTCCTAATTGGAACTTTTGTAATTCCAGCAGTTATTATCTTATCTGCTAATTGTTCTGTTATATATGTATTTCTTTCACATATAACTTCTTTAGTTTTTGGGTCTAAAATCTTCTTGTTTGTATATCTACCTAAGATACGATCATATAAAGATTCAATAACTGTTCCATCTGCTTCGTTTATAAATGCTTCAACTATAGTTCCAGCTTCAGTTCCACAATCTTCTTCTTTTACAATTATATCTTGAGATACATCTACAAGTCTACGAGTTAAATATCCAGCATCGGCAGTCTTTAATGCAGTATCAACTGCACCTTTACGAGTACCGTGTGTAGATAAGAAGAATTCGGAAACTGTAATACCTTCACTAAATGATGAAATAACTGGTATTTCTTCTGATTGTCCATTTGGTTTAGAGAAAAGTCCTCTCATACCAACTAATTGTGTATATGAGCCCATATCTCCACGAGCCTTACTTGTCATCATTATACAGATTGGATTATCTGGGTCATTTTTAACCATGTTTTCAAGTTCAGCTGTAATTTGTTTTTTAGTATCTGTCCAAATTTGAACAACTTTTTGATATCTTTCATCTTCAGTAATAAGTCCACGTTTAAATTGTTTATTAACTTGGTCTACCATTGCTTGGCTATTAGCAATTATCTCTGGTTTCTTTTGAGATTCCTTAATATCAGATATAGCTATACTTATTCCTGAGAGTGTTGAATACTTAAACCCTAAATCTTTTAATTTATCAAGCATTACTGATGTTTCAGTAGTTTGGTAACGTTTATAAATTTGTGCGATTAACTTAGAAAGTACCCCTTTATTGAATGCATCAACTGTTGGCATTTCTTTAATTTTAAGAGGAATATTTTCACCCATATTTATAAAGAATTTGCTTGGGGTTACTTTTTCTATATTTTCACCTGTTCCTTCTGCTATATACTGAAAAGTATCAGGGAATATTTCGTTAAATATAATTTTACCTGGTGTAGTTACTAAGTATTTATCGAGATATTTATCTGGAAATACTTTATGTTTAAATGATTTAACAGGTAAAGCTATTCTTGTATGAAGGGTAATTTCTCTTCTTTCATAACTCATCAAGACTTCATTTGGATCTTTAAATACTCTACCTTCACC
Organism: uncultured Bacilli bacterium; assembly: GCA_947588865.1. Lineage (GTDB taxonomy): Bacteria > Bacillota_I > Bacilli_A > RF39 > UBA660 > UMGS1613. Next base: position 9,969 of record CANPYQ010000019.1, on the reverse strand, counting down.
AGGAAGTCCTGCTTTTTCTATCGTTATATAATAGTTACCTAAAACCATATCTTGACCTGGTGTAACTATTGGTTTACCATCGGATGGCTTTAAGATGTTATTAGCACCTAACATAAGAATTCTTGCTTCCGCTTGTGCTTCTTCAGTTATAGGTACATGCACAGCCATTTGATCTCCATCAAAATCTGCATTAAATGCTGCACAAACAAGTGGATGAAGTCTGATACTTCTACCCTCAATTAATTTTGGTTCAAATGCTTGAATACCAAGCCTATGAAGTGTTGGAGCACGGTTTAGCATTACAGGGTGTTCTTTTATTTTTTCCTCAACTACATCCCAAACTCTAGGATCTTGATTTTCAATCATTCTTTTCGCAACTTTAATGTTACTTGCAATCTCTTTTTGAACAAGTCCATTTATTACATGTGGTTTAAACAGTTCAAGTGCCATTTCTTTTGGTATACCACACTCATACATTTTTAAACTTGGTCCAACTACAATAACTGAACGACCTGAATAATCAACACGCTTACCTAATAAATTTTGACGAAAGCGACCTTGCTTACCTTTTAACATACTAGCAAGAGACTTAAGAGGTCTATTTCCTGCTCCAGTAATATTACGCCCACGTCTACCGTTATCAAATAAGGCATCAACTGCTTCTTGAAGCATACGTTTTTCATTTTGAATAATTATTGATGGAGCGCCTAATTCCATTAATTTCTTTAAACGATTATTACGGTTAATAACACGCCTATATAAATCATTTAAGTCAGATGTTGCAAATCTACCACCATCAAGTTGAATCATAGGTCTAAGTTCTGGTGGAATTACTGGAAGAGCTGTTAGAATCATCCACTCAGGACGGTTTCCAGATTCTTTAAATGCATTTAATACATCTAAACGTTTAATTAAACGAATTCGTCTTTGACTTTGTGAATCTTTAATCTCCTCTATTTCTTCTTTAAGTGTATTAACTTCTTTATCTAAATCTACTTCTTCAAGTAGTTCTTTTATTGCTTCGGCACCCATACCTACTCTAAAACTATTACCATATTTTTCATAGTAAGCACGATATTCCTTATCACTTATAGTTTGTTTTTTCTCTAGTGGTGCAGATCCTGGGTCTAATACTACATAACTTACAAAATATAGTACTTCTTCAAGATCCCTTGGACTCATATCAAGTACAAGACCCATTCTAGATGGAACACCCTTGAAAAACCAAATGTGAGATACAGGAGTTGCAAGTTCGATATGCCCCATACGTTCACGACGCACCTTAGAGCGTGTAACCTCAACTCCACATCTATCACAAACAATATTTTTATATCTTAATCTTTTGTATTTTCCACAAGCACACTCAAAGTCCTTAGTAGGGCCAAATATTTTCTCACAGTATAAACCATCTCTTTCTGGTTTTAAAGTACGATAGTTTATAGTTTCAGCCTTTTTTACTTCGCCATAAGACCAAGAGCGAATTTTTTCAGGTGAGGCAATGCTTATTTTTAATCCTTCAAAATTATTAACATCCATTATTCCTCATCCCCTTCCATATCTTCATCGATATCGTCAATTTCATCTAAAGAATCCCCTTCGTCTTCGTATTCATCATCTAGTTCACTTTCTTCATCATAGCCTTCTAACTCATCTTCGTATTCTTCATCTTCTAAATCATCTTTAAAGTCTTCAAATGTTTCATCTAAAGATTCTTCATCAACAAGTTTTGATTCTACTTTAATTTCTTTTTCATCATGTAAATTATCATCTTTATCTGCTTCTTCTAAATCTTTAAGTTCAACTAGATTTCCTTTTTCATTTAAAACTGTTATATCAAGTCCGAGAGCTTGGAATTCTTTAATAAGTACCCTAAAACTTTCTGGAATTCCTGATTTTGGAATTGGTGTACCTTTAACTAAAGCTTCATATACTTTAACACGACCAACTACATCATCTGATTTAATTGTCATCATTTCTTGAAGTACATGTGCTGCTCCATAAGCATAAAGTGCCCAAACTTCCATTTCACCGAATCTTTGACCACCAAACTGTGCTTTTCCTCCAAGAGGTTGTTGTGTTACTAAACTATATGGTCCAGTTGAACGTGCGTGTAACTTATCATCAACCATATGATGAAGTTTAATCATGTACATAACGCCAACGCTTATACGGTTATCAAATGGTTCACCAGTACGTCCATCATACAGTACAGTTTTTCCATCTTCATCTATTCCAGCTTCTTTTAATGAATCAATGATTTCTTCTCTTGTCGCTCCACTAAATACTGGAGTTGCAACATGTATTCCCATTTTTTTAGCAGCTGCACCTAAATGCATTTCAAGAATTTGTCCTATATTCATACGACTTGGAACTCCAAGTGGATTAAGTAAAATATCAACTGGTGTTCCGTCTGCTAAATATGGCATATCCTCTGAAGGCAATACAAGTGAAATAACACCTTTATTTCCATGACGACCTGCCATCTTATCACCAACAGTTATTTTACGTTTCTGTGCTATATAAACACGAATTATTTTAGAAACTCCTGCTGGTAATTCGTCTGTGTCCTCTTTAGTAAATATCTTTATATCATGGACAATTCCTTCTCCACCGTGTGGAACACGTAAAGAAGTATCTCTAACTTCACGAGTCTTCTCTCCAAATATTGCATGCAATAATTTTTCTTCTGAGGTAAGCTCTGCCATACCTTTTGGAGTAACCTTACCAACTAATATATCATCGTCGTGTACTTCAGTACCGATACGAATTAAGCCATTTTCATCTAAATTTTTACGAGCTTCTTCACTAACATTTGGAATATCTCTTGTAAATTCTTCAGGGCCAAGTTTAGTATCCCTACATTCTATTTGATAATCTTGTATATGTATTGAAGTATAAACATCATCACGAACCAATCTTTCATTTAATATAACAGCATCTTCGTAATTATATCCATTAAAATTCATGAATGCTACAGTAACATTCTTACCCAAAGCCATTTCTCCCATATCAGTTGATGGTCCATCAGCTATGACTTGGTCTTTTTTTACTTTATCATTAACCCTAACAATAGGTCTTTGATGATAACAAGTTCCTGCATTACTTCTTTCAAAGTCATTTAGGTAATATGTATCAACTCCACCTTTAGTCTTAACAAGAATCTTTCTTGAATCAACATAATCAACTATACCATCAGCTTTAGCAATTACAACAGCACCGCTATCTCTAGCAGATATTGCTTCAATTCCAGTTCCAACAATTGGAGCTTCTGTAGTTAAAAGTGGAATTGCTTGACGTTGCATGTTAGCACCCATAAGTGCTCGTTTTCCATCATCGTGTTCCAAAAATGGAATTCCTGCAGTTGTTATAGATACAACTTGTTGACTAGATACATCTATGTAATCTACATCTTTACTATTAATCATTATGTTTTCCCCATGGAAACGAACTGGTACTGTTTTATCAACAAAATTATCATTATCATCTAGTTTAACAGTTGCCTGAGAAATATGGTAATCTAATTCTTCATCTGCAGTCATATATCTAATTTCATCTGTTAAATGACCATTTTCTACTTTTCTATATGGAGTCATTATAAATCCATAATCATCTACTCTTGCATATGAAGCAAGTGATGTTATAAGTCCAATGTTAGGTCCTTCTGGAGATTCAATTGGACAAAGACGTCCATAATGTGATGGATTTACATCACGCACTTCCATACCTGCACGATCACGAGATAATCCACCTGGACCTAAACTTGATAAACGACGTTTGTTTGCAAGTTCTGCAACTGGATTTGTTTGATCCATGAATTGTGATAACTGACTACTACCAAAGAATTCTTTAATAGCAGCTGTTAAAGGTCTAATATTTATCAATGTTTTAGGAGTTACCTCATCTAACTCTTGAGTAGACATTCTATCTCTTATTACTCTTTCAACACGAGATATACCTACTCTAAATTGATTTTGTAAAAGTTCTCCAACTTGTCTTACACGACGATTAGATAAATGATCTATTTCATCATAAGAACCTACACCTTCGTGCAAATTAAGATAATATGATACTGAGGCATAAACATCTGAAATTGTTAGTCTTTTTACTGTAGTACTTTGATCATTACCAATAATTTTAATAATCTTTTCAGGATTATTTTTTGAGTAAACTTTTACTATTTGAACTTTATTATAAGAATCTAATTCATCATTTATTAAAACTTCTTTTACACCATAACCAGCTTCCATTATTGGTTTTAATTTTTCTAAAACTTCTTTTGTAACTAATGTACCTTTTTCAAATTTTAGTTCACCATCTACTTTTATATCTTCCGCAAGTATAGTATCATAAAGTCTATCTATAACATTTAATTTTTTATTAAATTTATATCGACCAACTTTAGCTAAATCATATCTAAATGCATCAAAGAATCTAGTAATCAACTGATTTTTCGCACTATCAAGAGTAGAAGGTTCTCCTGGACGCAACTTAGAATGAATATCTATTAAAGATTCATCTGTATTTTTATTAGCATCTTTTTCTATTGTACGCATAATATAATCATCTTCTCCAAATAGATCAATTATATCAGCATCGCTAGAAAGGCCTAAAGCTCTAAGTAAAGTTGTTATAGGTACCTTACGAGTTCTATCTATACGGCAAAATATAACATCCCTCGCATCTGTTTCATACTCAAGCCATGTGCCACGAGTTGGTATTATCTGTGAAGTAATTATATGCTTCCCATTTTTTTTATCAACTTCACGTGAAAAATAAACACTTGGTGAACGAACTAACTGTGATACAATAACACGTTCTGCACCGTTAATTATAAATGTACCACTATCTGTCATTATAGGCATATCGCCTAAATAAATTTCTTGCTCTTTAACTTCGCCAGATTCTTGATTAAAGAGGCGTGCCTGCACTTTAAGTGGTGCAGCATAAGTTGCATATCTATCTTTACAACCTTTAATTGAGTATCTTGGCTCTTCAAAGGAATATTCTCCAAATTCTAACGTTAAATTTCCTGTAAAGCTCTCAACAGGAGAAATATCATCTAACACTTCTTGTATTCCTTCAGTCATAAACCAATTATATGACTTTTTTTGAATTTCTAATAAATTATTTAATTCAATTGCATTTTTAGTTTTTGCATAACTTCTTCTTTCACGGTAATCACCGAATTTTTTAACTGTATAAGCCACTTTTTCACCCCATAAACTATATTTTCTAGTAAGCACATATTCTGCAGAATAATATATGCCGCCAATTTATAATTTTACATTATTTCAATCAATATGTCAATGGTTTTGACAATCAATTACAAAAAATCCTTTATTTTTTCCTATTATATTTACTTGATAATAGTCCTTCATATCTCTAATAGTACTTTTAGCTCCTTGATCCTTATTTATTACAAATATTAAATGTCCATCAAACTTAAGATGTTCTTTTGCTTTAATTAAAATTTCATATAATATTTTCTTGCCTACTCTAATTGGTGGATTAGTTATTATATAATCATATTTTTTATTCACATTACTGTAGATGTTACTTTCAAAAATATTTACATTAGCGCAATTTATTTTTGCATTTTTTCTTGCCAAACAAATTGCTCGATCATTAATATCTATCATATCTACTATAGAACTTGTGTTCAACGCTACAAAAATTCCAATAGGGCCGTATCCACAGCCAAAATCAAGTACATCACCGTTAATACTATCGACATTAATACATTCAAGTAATGTTCTAGTGCCGAAATCTAATCCCTTCTTAGAAAATACATTATTATCTGTTTTAAAGGTATAAAGTTTTCCATTAATATTAGTCCTAGTTGCAATTTCTTTACTTTCTACATTTGTTTCTTTATCAAAATAATAACTCATTTATTTTTTCCCTTTTACTATTTGATTTACTACTTCTTCTTGTGGCTTTTTAATAAGGTTATAGAAAAAATTTTCCCTTAATTTCCAAAATCCTTTTGAATAAGGATTATTGCCAAATTCTGGATCTTCTTCCTTTACATACACTACATTGTTACTAGATTCAAACTCTAATCTTTTGTTTATATCAATTTTATAAGATTGAAGAGTTTCTAAATCATCATATCTAATAAAATCACCTTGTTTAAAATCACATAATTGAAGACAACCTAAATGATTGATACAATATGATCCCATATATACTAATATTTTATTACTACAATTCGTATTTTTAGCAATATCATAAAAAATTTTATTTATACTATAATCTATATCTTTAAACTTTCTTATCTGTTCCTTTAATAATAAATATTTTTTTAAAGTAGGATCGCCTTCTATTTTTTGAAGTTCCTCTTCTAAATAAGTTAATTGATTTTTTTGTAATAACAAAGCACTATATCTTTTTCTCGCTTCATTTATCTCATATTCTGTCATAAATCCCCCCTATTAAACTTTATTCCTTTACTATTTTATCATTCACACAAGCATATACTGATTCAAAATAGTCAATCATACATAATAGAATATTCTAAACATTGAAATCACTACAAAAAGTAATTTTTTATCCAAAATGCACACCACTTTTTAAAACACTTAAAGCCCATACTAATTTTAGTACAGGCTTAAACCTAAATAATTTAATTATTTTAATTCAATAGTAGCTCCAGCTTCTTCAAACTTAGCTTTAAGTTCTTCAGCTTCAGAAGTAGCAACTTTTTCTTTAATAACTCCGCCATTATCAGCAATAGCTTTAGAATCACCAAGTCCAAGACCAGTTACTTCTTTAATTATTTTAATAACAGCAATTTTGTTAGCACCAGCACTAGCAAGTACAACATCAACAGTACTTGGTCCTTCACTTACTTGTGAATCTCCAGCAGGTGCAGCAGCAACTGCTACAGCAGTTGGATCAACACCAAATTCTTCCTTCATTAAATCTACTACTTCTTTAATCTCTAAAAGAGTCATTTCTTTTAGTGAATCAATAATTTCTTTTGCGCTTAATTTTGCCATAATATCTTCTCTCCTTTCAATATTTATTTAATTTTCTAAATTTTTACTATGTAAATCTAAGCAAATTGAAAAATCTCTTGGAATAGCAAGTAATCCACTTGCAAACATTGTAAGTAATCCTTCTCTTGATGGGATTGTAGCAAGTTTTTTTAGTTCATCAATTTCTGTAATCTTACCATCTACTATACCTATTTTCATAACTAAATTTTCATGTTTTTTTGAAAATTCAGAAACTGCCTTAATTGGTTCTATAATATCTTTACCAAAAGCAACAACTTTTGGACCATTTAATTCACTATCAATATCAATATTTAAATCTTTAAGTGCACGGGCTACTAAAGTATTTTTGTAGACTTTAAGTTCAGAATTAGACTCTTTTAACTTTCTTCTTAATTCCATTGTCTCAGAAACAGTTAGACCATTATTATCTAAGAAAATAAATGAGCTGGATTCTTTTACATTATTAGAAATTTCATCAATAATGTTTTGCTTTTTCTCTAATATTTTTGGATTTGCCATACTACACCTCCTACTCTTTGCTCCGTTTTAAAAATATCCCTACTAAACCGTAGGGATATGAACCTTTATATTTAAGTTCCTCGGTAGGATTATTAAGATTTCTCCCCTACTGTCTACGGTAAGCTTTCCAATTGAATTTATTATAACACAACTTATTTTTTTTGTAAATATTAATTTTCAAAACTTGATGTATCAACTTTGATACCAGGACCCATCGTACTAGAAATAGATATATTTAAAATATATTACCTTTAACTGTACTAGGTTTTGTTTTATTAATTAATGATACAAAAGAATTAATATTTTCTACTAATTTAGTTTCATCAAATGAAACTTTACCAACTAAAACTGCAACATTTCCAAAAGAATCAGTTCTATATTCAACACGACCTTTTTTAACATCACTAACAGCTTTAGCTACATCCATAGTAACTGTACCAGTTTTAGGATTTGGCATTAATCCACGAGGTCCTAAAACGCGTCCTATTTTACCTAAAGCAGGCATCATATCTGGAGTAGCTATCATAGTATCAAAATCAAACCAATTTTCATTAGCAATTTTATCAATAATATCAGTATCTCCAACATAATCAGCTCCAGCCTCACGAGCTTCAGTTGCTTTAGCACCACGAGCTATAACTAAAACTCTTTTAGTTTTTCCAATACCATTTGGTAAAACTGTTGCTCCTCTCAATTGTTGATCTGCTTTTTTAGTATCTAAATTAAGTCTTAAAACTAATTCTACAGATTCATCAAAATTAGCAGTTTTAGTTTCCTTAAGCAATTTAACTGCTTCAGTAATTTCATAAGCTTTGCCTTTTTCTATTTTACTAGCTGCATTTAAATATTTTTTTCCTCTTTTCATATTAACCTCCTATTTTTATTTTTTTGATTTATATATGAAATATGAAATATGAAAAGCGGAATTCATAATCATTTATCATAATAATATATTATTCTTCTACTTTAACGCCCATGTTCTTTGCAGTACCTGCAACAATCTTCATAGCTTCTTCAACTGTGTAACAATTTAAATCTGGTAATTTAATTTCTGCAATTTGCCTAAGTTGAGTTTGAGTCATTGTTCCAACAGATTCTTTTGAACCTTTACTAGAACCTTTCTTAATACCACATATTTTCTTTATTAAGAATGGTGTTGGTGGAGTTTTAATTACAAAGTCAAATGTTCTATCTTCATAAATAGAAATTACAACTGGTAATATATCTCCCATCTTATCTTTAGTTGCATCATTATATTTTGTACAAAATTCTTGTAAATTAATTCCTGCTGGTCCAAGCACAGTTCCTACTGGTGGAGCTGGTGTAGCCTTTCCTGCTGGAATTTGTAATTTTATTTCTTTAACTACTTGTGCCACGAAAAACACCTCCTATAAATTTTAGCTTTTCGTTGTGGTTCAAATGCTCCGCTTTTAAGAAACATAAAATTTCTCTCCATTAGCTCCCACAAAATCTATATCAAAATCAATATAGCCCTATAATAATAACATATTTTTTTTTGTTTGTAAAGGCTTTTAAACTTTTTCTATTTCAGTAAATAATACTTCAACAATAGTCTCCTGTCCAAAAAGGTCAAGAGCAACCTCAATTTTTTGATTAGCCATATCTACAAATTTAACTTTACCAAACATATTAGCAAACGCTCCACTTATTACTTTAACAGTATCGCCTTCACTAATTTCATTAACTACATCTATTCTACTCATTCCCATATTAGCAAGTATTTTATCTACTTCTTGCTTAGTTAAAGGAAATGGTTTAGCTCCTTTACCACTTGATCCTATAAACCCAGTAACACCAGGAGTGTTACGAACTATAAACCAAGCTTCATCAGTCATAATCATTTCTACTAATATATAACCCGGAAACATTTTAGAATCTTTTTCTACTTCTTTTCCATTTTTGACAACAACTTCTTTTTTAGATGGAACAACTACGCGAAATATGTAATCTTCCATACCCATCGAACTTGCACGCATTTCTAGCTTTTCTTTTACCTTATTCTCATGCCCAGAATAAGTATTTACTACATACCATTCCTTTTCCATTAGTTAAACACCTTCACAATCAATCCGAGTAATCCATCTATACAAGAAAAGAATACCATAAAGAAAATTATTATAGATATTGTAGCGGTAGAAAACTTTATCATTTCTTTTTTCTTTGGCCATCTAACCTTTTTCATTTCCTTTTTTACACTAACAATAAATCTAGCTATTTTTTTCATATTCCACCTACTTTTAATTTTATGTTTTTTTCTAAAATAAAAACACTATTTCGTGCCTACAAATAAATATTAGCACAAATAGGTATTTATGTCAATAATTTTATGATATTTTAGTTATAGAATTTTATTATGTAGAATAAAATATTAAATTCTCGTTTTATTGAATAAGGAGAAATAAGTTTTATAATAAATATCGTTTCATTT
>CANPYQ010000018.1 GCA_947588865.1 uncultured Bacilli bacterium | reverse complement strand
TAAAGAAAAAGAAATGACTTTTGAAGAAAAATTAAAAGAATTAGAAACTATTGTAAATGAACTTGAATCTGGAGAAATAGATTTAGATTCATCAATAGAAAAATATACAAATGCTATGAAACTTGTAAAAGAATGTGATGAAAAACTTAAGAATGTTGAAGAACAAGTAAATAAAATAGTTACTGAAAATGGCTCTTTAGAAGATTTTGAAGTAGAGTAGTTAATTTTTTAAATTTAAAATAGTTTGTGAGGTGTCTATTTACGAATTATCAAAAAATTTTAATCTTGCTTTTATTTTGTTTAATTTTATTAGTATTTAATTTTGTATTTATCCATATTTTATTAAAATTTAAAAAAGAAAAGAAAATGGTATTTAAAAATAGTCAAAAAATAAAAGTAATTATGAGTTTATTAAATGAGTTTAATTTAGAAAAAATTGCAAATAATAACAGAAGAATTATACAACAAGAGTATTCAAGAAAAAGCCTTGATAGAGTAAATAGAAGAGATTTAGTTTTTTACAATTTTGATAATAATATTGATAATATAGTTGACGATGTAATAAAATTGATTAATAATATTCAGAAAAAAGAAAAATTATGTCAAAGAATAAATAATATTAATGTTGAAACAGATATTAATATAATAAATAGATTAAATCTTAGTAAGAAAAAGTTTTCAAATATCCAAGAAAAAATTGTGTCAAAAATTTTAAATGATAAATCATTTTATGAAATTAATGTATATTTAAAGGTTTACTATCGTAGTCCACAAGGTAAAGTCAATATATCAAAAGAAGGCAAAATAAATAGTAAAGAGTTATTAGAACTATATAAAGAATGGAAAAATACAAAAAAATATTCTATTAACGCTAAAATTGAAAGATCAATAATGAATGACAGTATAAGGTATAATGTTTTAAAAAGAGATAATTATACCTGCCAAATTTGTGGTGCAACATCAAAAGATGGAGCAAAATTGCATGTTGATCATATTATACCAATTTCTAAAGGTGGCAAAACTGTTATGAGTAATTTACAAACCTTGTGTGAAAGATGTAATTTAGGAAAATCTAATAAGACAGATGAAAATTTTTTTTCAAATATGATTTGCCCTAAATGTGGCTCAAAATTAGTAGAACGAAATGGAAAATATGGAAAATTTATTGGATGTAGTAATTACCCAAATTGTCATTACAAGCATAACAATTAATACCTTTTTTGGTATTTTTTTCTTTTTATAATTTAATTAAATTATTTCATAATATAAATGTAGTCTATTTAAAGGAGTTGTTTTTATGTTTTTTAAAAAATTAAAAAACCAAACTCTTATTTTTCTTTTAGCACTATTTATTATTCCTCAAACCCTTTTAGCTTATTCTGATAAAATAATTGCGAGTGGAGAAACTGTGGGTATTAGACTTAATACTGATGGGATACTAATAGTAGGATCTTATGAAATAAATGGCCATAATACACTAAATGAAGCAGGTTTAAAATCAGGAGATATAATAAATAAAATAAATAATAATGAAGTTCATACAGTGGAAGAAATGGTAAATGTAATAAATAATTGTAACTGTGATAGTCTAAAATTATCTTATATAAGAAATAATAAAACAAATAATACAACTATTTCATTATATAATGATGATGGAGTACTTAAGACTGGATTATATGTTAAAGATTCTATTTCAGGTGTTGGAACACTTACATTTATTGATCCTGAAACTAAAAGATTTGGAGTTTTAGGACATGAGATTGCAGATGCTACTACAGGAGATATAGTTGACATTAAAGATGGTACTATATTTGATTCTAAAATAACTGGAATAACTCGTAGCGATAAAGGTAAACCTGGTGAAAAAAATGCTATACTATATAGTGACAAAGTAACAGGTGAAATATTAGAAAACACAAAGAAAGGTTTATTTGGAAACTATACAAGTGATATAGATACATCAAAAACCTATAAAGTAGCTAATATAGATGATATAAATATGGGAGATGCCACAATCCTGACTGTTCTTAACGGTGTTGAAGTTGGAGAGTTTTCCATTAAAATAACATCTGTAAATGAAACAAAAGATAAGCTTAAAAACATCCAATTTGAAATAACAGATAAAGAATTACTTGATAAAACTAATGGTATAGTTCAAGGAATGAGCGGAAGTCCAATAATACAAGGTGACTACATTATTGGAGCAGTAACGCATGTAGTAGTAGATGACCCTCATAAAGGTTATGGAATATTAATTACTAATATGTTAGAAGAAGCAGAAAACTAGGGAATACCTAGTTTTTAATTTAATAAAAAAAAGTTATATGACAATAATTCACAACTCATTATTTATAATATTATATAATATATACTATCATTATATCGTTTGATTTCAAATCAAATATAAGAACTAATTAAATTATATATAAAAGTAATAAAAGATTTAACAATAAAAACAGGAAAAATTATTCAAACATTTAAAATATATAGAAAAAATTTTTTGAATATGTTATAATTTTTTTAGGAGGGAAGTATGCTAAAGGAATTTAAAAAATTTATCGCTAAAGGTAATGTTATAGATCTTGCTGTTGGTGTTGTTATAGGTGGTGCTTTTAGTAAAATTGTAACATCACTTGTTGATGACATTATTATGCCACTTGTTGGGATTATAATAGGTGGTATAGATTTTACTGATTTAACACTTAAAATTGGTTCCGCTAAACTAGAGTACGGAATATTTATACAAAATGTAGTTGATTTTTTAATAGTCGCATTTTGTATATTTATGGTTATTAGAATATTTAATAAAATAATACATAAAAGAGAAGAAAAACCACCAGTACATCCAAAAAGCGATGAAGTAGTACTTTTAGAAGAAATAAGAGATTTACTAAAAAAAGAAAATAAAAAAACAACTAAAAATAAATAATTAGTTGTTTTTTTATGCAAATATTGCAAGTACTCCAGATGCTACCATAGCAAGTATTATTAATATTATAACTATTTTTTGTATATTTTTCTCCATTTAAAACACCTCTAAGTAATATTATAATATATTTTTAAAAAAAATGGAATAAAAATATATTGTGCTAATATTATTAAATAGGTGATAAGATGAAAAAAATAATGGACAAACTATTAAACAATATAAAATTTGATAAAAGATACGTATTTTTTTGCTTAGTATTGGTCATATTAGGTATTATAACAGGTTCTTTATTTGTGGTGATATTAAATGGACCAGATAAAAATATTGTAATCGAATATATTGAATCTTTTATTGATTCACTTAAAAATAATAATTTTGATTATATTAAAATTTTACAAAATACTTTAATTTCTAATTATATAATAATATTTATTATATCGATAATTGGATTTACATATTTTTTCATTCCAATAAATATTATTATATTATTTTATAAATCATTTATAATAGGTTTTAGTTTGTCTTCTTTTATATTAACATTTAAAATAAAAGGTATTTTTTTAAGCATTATATATATTTTTCCACATATGATTATAAATATATTACTTGTTTCAATTTTAACCGCTTTTACTTTAAAATTATCTATAAATATGGTTAAATGTATTATTAAGAAAAAAGATGTAAATATGAGAATATATTTTAATAAATATTTGAGTATCTTAATAGTTTTTGTTGGTTTATTATCTATAACTAGTATATACGAATCCTTTGTTGTTCCTTACTTATTAAAATTACTTATTAAAATAATATAAATATTAATTACCCTTTCAATTATAATTAATTTACATACTTTACACTTGACAATTGTAAATAATGTGATAAAATTATATTAGGAGGGTATAGAATGAATAATAAATTATCTGATTTATTACATGAACTTGGAATATCAAAAGTTAAACTTGCTAAATTTTTAGGAGTTTCTAGACAAATGATATACAATTATTTGGAATTAAATGATATAAATAAATGGCCTAAAGATAAGAAAGTTTTGCTATTAAATTTATTAGGGGTTAAAAATACGGATGAAATTTCTAAAATAAAAATTAATACTGATTATATAACTGAAGTTGAGTTAAAATTAAATAGTTTATGTGAAAGTAAAAAGCAAAATAATGTTAGGGTAGATAATGATATTTTAAGCAATATTAGTCCTAAAAATCAAGAATTATTTATTAGTATCGTAGATCTTATTAAAGAATATCTAGAAGATGAGGGAAAAGATGGTGTAAATATAATTAATTATTTTTATCATTACCTTCAAGCTATAAATAATACTAAAGAATTAAAATACATTTTGGCTTATGTTGCAAAAGAAACGGGATTTGAAAAGCCAATGGAATTTGTTTTTGAAGAAGATTCGCAATTTATTTTTGAAAGTGTAATGTTTTCTGCAATGGTACTATATAGAAGTGGTAAAGCATCTAAAAGTAAATTGGCTGAATCACACAGAAGATTCGTAAATCAAATTGAGCAAAAAATGGAAGATAAATTAAGTCGTACTATGGAATTAAATAATATCAAGTCTCAAGCATTAAAAGAACTTGGATATTCAGAAATGACTGACAATAATGCTAGTGCTATATTAGAAAAAATGGCTGAAATTGAATCTAGAAAAACTGCATTTAAAAAAATAGATGAATAATATTCAAGCTATTTTTTTATTCACTTCCCCTATTTAAAATTTATTAATAGGGGAGTTAGTGTATAAAAATATTATAGTAATTTAAAAATAAGATATATAATTAATCATTATTTAATTTATAGATTGCTTAAAATTTGCTTATATTGCTATAAATAATAACATAAATAATTATATAATAAAAATAATTTGCAAATAGTTTTTTATAAACAATTTTTTATTAGCAAAAAACTAGATAGTGAATAACAAACAAAGAAATATTAAATTACAACAGAAAAAACCATAAATAATTCATTATAATTTAATATCCGATAATATATCTTATGTTAACTTCTATAGTGAAGTAGTGCATTATATGATTTATACATTAATCTATTAGTTTTTTATTAACAATATTATATAATATAATAAAAACATTATACTCTTCCTTGAAATAAATAAAATTTGAAAAAATAAATATTAAAAATGTATATATTTAGTACATTAGTAAATAATATTACTGGGTGATTTAAATGAGAAAGAATAAAAAAGAATCTAACATGAATAAAAGTAATAGTATGAATAAAAATACTAATACTAACTCTTCTAGTTCTAAATCAAGCAATTCTAGATCAAATTCTGATATAGATTGTAAATAACCCACAAAAGAGACTTTGTCTCTTTTTTTGTATTGTCTAATTAGATTATCCAAATAATATATGATTTAAAATCATTATAAATCCACCTAGTATAAAGTATACAATTGTATTTTTTTTATTATAATTTATAGCTTCCTTGTAAAGTTCATTAATTGAAATATTAATCATCATTCCAGCAATTATAGAATATATTATTCCTAGCAATGTATCATTTACAAATCTAGATAAAAATAGATATGAAATAAGTGCTCCAAAAGGTTCCGACATTCCTGAAATAAATGTATATAAAAATGCTTTGAATTTACTATTAGTTGAATAATATATAGGAATACTTATCGATATACCTTCAGGAATATTATGAAGTGCTATTGCAATAGTTAAAATTAATCCAAGTTTAACATTATTTGTGCTTGTTATAAAAGTTGCAATTCCTTCAGGTATATTGTGAAGCATAATAACTAGCATAGCAATTATTCCAAGTTTATATAATTTTAATCCATTCTTAGATTGTTCCCCTACTCTTTTATTAATTAAACTGGAAATAATTACTCCAATTAGAAAACCTATTAAAATAAAAAATAAGGAAGTAATTTTAGAATAATTTTTAGTTATTAATAAAAATGAACTAGGTATTAAATCAATTATTGATATCGTAAGCATAACTCCACTTGCAAAACCTAATGCCTTACTAACCATAGTGTCTCTATCTTTATGTATATATATGAATAAAAAACCGATTAGTGTTGAAATTCCAGCAATAGTAGAAAGTAAAAATGCATACAGATTTTTTGACATAATATCACCAATTAATTGTATGCCTAATAAGCTAAAAATATAGTTTATTAAGCTATATTTTTGTCTAATAATATTATATTATTCAAATTTCTTATTGTAATACTTTTATCGTCAATAATTATAAAACTATTTTCCCCACTTCTCGATTTAGAAATAGATCCTGGATTAACAATTAATTTATTTCCTATTTCACTAATATCTTTAATATGCGTATGCCCAACAAATATAATATCTAAATCAATACTTTTAGTTTGCTTTTTAGTATAAATGAGGGAGTGTGTAAGTAATACTTTTTTCCCATTTAAAATAACTTTATTTATATAAGGCATATCAAACAATATATCGTTTATATTATTATCACAATTTCCTCTTACAGCAATAATATTATCCCTCATCATATTTAACCTATTTATAATATCAGCTCTATTTAAATCGATTCCATAATCAAATAAATCGCCTAATAGAATCAATTTAGAACAATGTTCTTTTGTATATATATCTAAAACTTTATTTAGGTTATATATATCGCCGTGTATATCAGATATAACCATATATTTCATTTTTTCTTCATTCCTTTAAGTACTATTTTATCTTCACTAGAAACCCTATTCGATTCAATTATTTTTTGTATAGCTTTATTATATGTCCAATTATCTAAATTACAATTTTTTAAATAATTAATAGTCTTATTCTTAAACTTTATATAACAAATAGATATAAGCCATGAAATAGCCATTTTAACATAATAAAAATCGCTACGCTTATTACAAAGTTTTAATACAATATCGATATACTTATCTTCTATAAAATAATTTAAAAGTAATGTATAACCAAACCTATTTATCCAAGGATTACTACTTTCAATGTATTTTTTAATATCATTAAAACATTTATCTTTAGTTTCATTTTTTTTATAAATTTTCAAATTAGAAACTGTTAAATCACATACTGCCCAGTTATCGATAAAGGGCAAAAATTCATCTATTAGAGGTTTTAGTTTAATATAGTCTAACTTTAAATATCCAAGAATCAACCCATGTACTAAATTTTCTTCATATATTGTATGCCTATTTAATCTAAAAAATTCTAAATAATTTTCTTTTGCTATAATTTTTGCAATTCTTTTTAAATCTGGAGTTCTAACTCCTATTAATTTATCACTTGATATTAACTTGGATTGAAATCTTTTATACTTTAAATCTTGTAAATTATATAGTTTATTTAAAAATTTATCGTAGTTCATTATTTTAATTTACCTAAAAAACTTTTGCCTACACTAGGCATTTTAACATTAAAGTTATCTGCAATAGTTGCCCCTATATCTGAAAAACAATCAAGCTCTTTTAAGTGTTTCATGTCTTTAAAACTTTTAGAATATATAAGTACCGGTATGTTTTCTCTCGTATGATCTGTTCCTTTATATGATGGATCATTCCCATGATCAGCTACTATCATAAGCATATCATCATCATTTAAATTATTTTTTATAATTGGTAAATAATTATCAAATTCTTTTATAGCTTCTGCGTATCCTTTTATATTCCTTCTATGTCCATATTTAGAATCAAAATCATTTAAATTAGCAAAGCAAAGTCCAGTAAATTTTTCTTTTTCCGTATCTATTATTTTAAGTATTCCGTCTAAATTATCTTTAGTTTTAGTACTTTTAGTAATACCACATCCATTAAATATATCAGAAATTTTACCTATAGATATAACATCAAATCCATTATTTTTAAGATTATCTAAAACAGTATCACTTACTGGGTCTAGTGCATAATCGTGCCTATTTGATGTACGAATGAAATTACCCTTAGTTCCAATATATGGTCTTGCAATTATTCTACCAACCTTCCATTCATCCTTCAAAGTAAGCTCTCTTGCAATTTTGCAAATGTTATATAATTCATTAAGTGAAATAACATCTTCATGTGCTGCAATTTGAAGTACAGAATCAGCTGAAGTATATACAATAAGTGATCCTGTATCTATTTGTTCTTGTCCTAATCTTTCAATTATCTCAGTACCTGAAGCATTACAGTTACCTATTATTTTTCTGCCAGATCTCTTTTCAAGTTCATCAATTAACTCTTTAGGAAATCCAGTCTTAGTAAATGTTTTAAATGGAATTAATGTACGTATTCCCATCATCTCTAAATGTCCAGTTAAAGTATCTTTACCATTTGCTTTAGGATGAGCTTTTGTATAATAAGAATCAGTTTTCTTTATATCTTTACCTACTAAATTTAAAAATCCCATTTTCTCTAAATTTGGGTAATCAATTGGATTAAATTCTAATATATGACCAAGCGTATTAGCTCCAACATCATCAAACTTTTTAGCATCTATAGCTTCCCCTACTCCAAGTGAATCTAAAACTATTAAAAATATTCTATTAAATTTCATATTATTACCTTCCTATCCTTTTTATTCTGTTTTATTTTTATTCATTTAAAACATATCATCTACTATATTTATTTTATCAAATAAATTTCTAAAAATCCATATTAATTTCCATGTGGATGAAAATTTTCATAATTTTTCTTTAATTCCTCATTTGTTATATGAGTATATATTTGTGTCGTTGATATATCAGAATGTCCGAGTAGTTCTTGTATAGTTCTTAAATCTGCTCCATATTTAAGCAAATGGCTTGCAAAGGAATGTCTAAGTGTATGTGGTGATATATCTTTTTTTATACCCTTTTCATTTGCAAGTTTTTTAATTATTTTAAAAAAACCTTGTCTAGTCATTTTATTACCATGATTATTTAAAAACAAATATTCACTATTGTTTTTTTTAAGCATCAATCCCCTATGTTCATATATATATTTTTCTAAATACTCTTTAGCATATTCACCTATTGGTATAATTCTCTCTTTGCTACCCTTACCAAACGTTCTAACTATATCTTCATTTAAATCAATATCTTGAAGTTTCAAATTAACTAGCTCGCTTACACGCAGTCCAGTTGCATACATAAGTTCTAGCATCGCTTTATTTCGATAACTAAAATTGTCAGATAATGGAATATCTAACAGTTTTAATACCTCATCCTCTGTAAGTATTTTAGGGAGACTTTTATTCAATTTTGGCATAGCAACACTATCACTAGGATTATTTTTAATTGTTTTTTTTAATATATTTACCTATTATAAGAAATTTATAAAAACTTTTAAGACAAGAAATATTTCTAGATATTGATTTTTCATTTAAATTTTCTTTATTCAACCACTTTACATATTCTTTTAAATCATTATTAGTAATATCATCTACACTCTTATTCTTATTGTATACTAAAAATTTTTCTAAATCTATTTTGTATGAAGCTACAGTATTTTTACTATAACCTTTGTCTATTATTAAATATCTTAAAAATTCTTCCACTAGTTCATTAATATTCACAGTATCACCAATATTATTATATCACTTTTTTATAATATGTGGTAAAATAATATTGGTGGTAATATGGAACCTTTAGCAATCAAACTTAGGCCTAAAAAATTAGATGATATAATTGGACAAACTCATTTAATTGGTAAAAATAAAGTATTAAGTAATCTAATAAAAAATAAAAAAATTTTTTCTATGATTCTATATGGTAAACCTGGAATTGGTAAGACCACTATAGCAACCGCAATGGCAGAAGAGTTAGGATTAAGATATAGAATGCTTAATGCTGTTATCAACAATAAAAAAGATTTTGATATTGTTGTAGAAGAAGCAAAAATGTATGGTGAACTTGTAGTAATTATGGATGAAATACATCGCTTAAATAAGGATAAACAAGATTTACTTTTGCCATATCTAGAAAATGGGCTAATTATATTAATTGGCATGACTACATCAAATCCATACCACTCTATTAATCCTGCAATACGCTCTAGATGCCAAATATTTGAATTAAAGGAATTAACTAGTGAAGATATAAAAAGTGCTTTAATTAAGGCTATAAAGACTGAATTAAAAGATATTAAAATTACTGATGAATGTATAGATTATATATCAAATATATCTAGTGGTGATTTGAGATATGCTTATAATTTACTTGAAATTTCATACTATTCTACTGATAAAAATATAACAATGGATGTATTAAAGAATATATGTAATAAACCAATTTTTTTCCATGATAAAAATGAAGATGGATACTATGATGTCATAAGTGCTTTTCAAAAAAGTATTAGAGGTTCTGATGTTGATGCTGCACTCCACTACCTCGCTAGATTAATTGAAGCGGAAGATCTAGATATTGTATTTAGAAGAATGAGTGTCATTGCATATGAAGATATTGGATTAGCTAATCCTAACATGGCAGTAAAAGTTGAAGCTTGTATTAATGCTTGTGAGCGTTTAGGGTTACCTGAGGCACGTATTCCTCTTGCTAAAACTGTTATTGAAATGGCTCTATCTCCTAAATCTAATAGTGCAATTATGGCAATAGATGAAGCTTTAAATGATATTAGACGAGGTAATACTGGTAATGTACCAAACCATATTAAAACTACATCTCCTGATTACAAATATGCCCATAACTATAAAAATCATATAGTAAAACAACAGTATTTGCCAGATAATTTAAAAGGAAAAAGATATTATATAGCTCAAAATAATAAAAATGAACAATCGTTAAAGGAAATAAATGATAAAATTAAAGAAATAATTGATTAAGAGGTAACTATGAAAAGAAGTAAGAAGTATTATAAATATTTAGATTATATTAGAGTTTTAGCTCTCATAAATGTATTATTATATCACCTTAATATTTTAAAAGGTGGATACTTAGCGGTATGCGTATTTTTTGTTTTAAGTGGATATTTGTCAGTAATATCAGCATTTAAAACTAAAAAATTTTCTTTTAAGGAATATTATAAAAAAATATTATTGAAAATCTATTTACCATTATTAATTGTAGTATTTGGAACAGTAGTTGTTATATCAATTTTTCCAAATATTTCATGGATGAATTTAAAACCTGAAACTACATCTGTATTACTTGGATATAATAATTTTTGGCAGTTAAATGCTAACCTAGATTATTTTGCAAGACATATAAGCTCTCCATTCATGCATCTTTGGTATATAGCAATATTACTACAATTTGACTTAATTTTCCCATTTATATTTATACCACTTAGGAAGCTTGGAGATAAAGTTAAGAAAATTTTGCCTTGTATATTAACAGCTATTTTGTCAATAGCAGGTTTTATTTACTTTTGTATTATAAATTTAAATCAAAATATAATGATAACATATTATAGTACATTTACTAGAATATTTTCATTACTATTTGGTGTCTCACTTGGATTTATTCATTCATATTATAGAAAAAATACTTTAAAATCTTTAAAGAAAAATAAATATGGTAGAAATATAGTTTATTTATATATTTTAATATTAATGTTATTATTTATATTTGTTGATTCTAAGTCAAAATATATGACTATCAGTATGCTACTTTCAACACTAATTACTTGTAGATTAATTGATTATTCAGTAAATAAAAATAATAAATATTTATCAAAAAAAGATACAATAATCAAATTTTTATCCAAAATAAGTTATGAAGTTTATTTAGTACAATACCCTATTATATTTTTATTTCAATTTGTAAATATTAATATATTCGTTAGTACTTTAATTATACTTATTTTACTATTTACTATTTCCTATATATTAAATTTTACATTAGAATTTAAAAATAAATTTAATATATTAAAACGTATAACTATATTTTTGACGATTATTATATCGTTATATGGATGTTATAAATATATTATAGCTAAGGATTTCTCTAAAGAAATGAAAAAATTAGAAAATCAATTGAATTCAAATTTAAAAATTGTTGAAAATAGGCAAAAAGAATATGCATCAAAGCTTAAAAATGATGAAGAAGCATGGAAAAAGGAATTGGATAATTATGAAATTAGCGAAGATGAACTAAATGAAATAGTAAGTAACTTACCTGTTATTGGTATTGGAGACTCAGTTATGTTGGGAGCGGTTGAAAATTTATATGAAAAATTTCCCAAAGGATATTTTGATGCTAAAATATCGCGTACGGCATATGTAGTTGGTCCAATATTAAATGATTTAAAAAGCAAAAATATATTAGGAGAGCCAATCGTATTTGGATTAGGAACAAATGGTGATTGCTCTATGGAACAAAAAATAGAATTACTAAAAATATGTGAAGGGAAAGAAATATTTTGGTTAACTACTACAAATAGTGATAGTACAAATGCAAATCTACTTACATTACCTGAACAGTTCCCAAATGTACATATAATCGACTGGAAATCTATTTCAAAGGGTCATTCTGAGTATTTTTATGCAGATAATATTCATCTAACTCCTAGTGGAAGAAAAGCTTATACAGAGGCTATATATAATGCTATATATCAAGTTTATTTTAAAAAGTATGAAAATGAAAAAGAACAAAAAATAAAAGAACACGAAGAAGAACTCAAAAATAAAATAAGCTTTTATGGGAATGATATTTTATTAAATGTTTTTAACTATATTAGTGAAGATTTTAAGGATTCCAAGTTTGTTGTAAATAAAGAATTTACTTATAATAAAATAAAATCTGAACTTGAAAATTCTATTAATGATAATTCTTTAACTAAAAAAATAGTTTTTGCATTTGACAATTCATCATTACTAAATATAGAAGAATATGAAAACTTAATTAATCTATGTAAGGACTATCAAATTTATTTACTTTCTACTAACGAAACTACAAACGATTTAAGTAAGCTAAAATATGATAATGTTACTATTATTGACTTCTATAGTAAGTTAAAAGAAAATAATGAATATTTACTTTCAGATGGAATTCATCTATCTAAAGAAGGTAATGAAGAACTATCAAAAATCCTAAATGAAAATTTAAAAAAATAAACAAACATTTATTCAAAGAAAAAAGGAGCTCTGTCTCCTTTTTATAATCTTAAAATAATAATATATCAAATTACATCTTATCTACAAACTAAGTATAAATAATTCTAATGCTAACTCTTTATCTTTATCACCTGTTTTCATGCCTATATCAAGATCAGCTAAATCATTTAAATATTTTAATAGCAATACTGGATTATATTTATAACCTGCAATAATTGCTAAATGAACTGGATATTTATGTACATTTAATATCTCAGATATTGCATCCTCTGTATATCCTTTTTTCGCAAGTTTACTAGCTTGATACATAAGACGAAATTTGCTAGATAAAAGTGCAACTATTTTTATAGGTTCTTCATTTAATTTAAGTAGCTCTTTATATGCTTTAATAGAATTTTTCTTATTTTTATTTATTATATCATCTACAAACTTAAATATATCCACATTAGTATTTTCCACTACTAAATCATCTATATCTTTTACAGTTATTTCATTCTCATTAATTTTATATAATTTTAATTTTTCAACCTCACTATGAATTAATTCTAAATCATTACCTACTCTATCTATTAGAATATTGATTGCATTATAATCTATTTTGTAATCGCCAAACATTTCTTTAACTGTATTATTTATATTTTTTAATGTATTAAACTCTTTTATAACACCCTTTTCTTTAATAAGTTTAACTATTTTTTTAATACTATCAAGTTTTTCATTTCTATCTATAAATATTATATTAGTAGTTTTATTTTCTTTATTTAAATAATCTTCAAGCAGATCTATACCATCAATCTTTTTTTGTACTCTACTAAACATAAATGCATTATCTACTACTATTAATTTATCATTAGAAAAAAGTGATATAGCAAGCGCATCTTCTAATATTTCTTTTATTGTATTTTCTTCCATATCATACCTAGAAATATTAATATTATCTATACCAAGATTATTTATTATATTTTTAATTTCTTTATCAATCAAATAATTTTCTTTACCATACAATAAATAGTTCATGTAATCACTTCCTATTATCTAATTTTTTACGATATATTTTAATATATCTTCACTATATGTTAAGGGTTGTTTATTATTTTCTATTTAAAATAACTATTAATAATTTTAACCAATTAAAATTATATCCATATGCTTTATACACTGATATTATATCATCTATCATTTTACTTCTTCCAATTTAACACTTACAAGCTTCAGATTCTTGCATAGTAATTCCATATAGAACATCCGCAAATTCCATTGTTTTTTTCTTATGAGTTATTACTATGAACTGTGTTTTATCTTTTAATTTTCTAATATATTGTCCAAATGCTTCTACATTTATTTCATCAAGTGCGGCTTCAACTTCATCTAATATACAAAATGGTATTGGCCTAGATTTAAGTATTGCAAAAAGTAAACTAATAGCAGTAAAAGTTCTTTCACCACCAGAGAGTAAACTAATACTTTTTAATGTTTTACCAGGAGGACATGCTTCTATTTCTATTCCTGTTTCTAAGATATTATTTTCATCCGTCAATGATAATTTAGCAGTACCACCTTTAAATAATTCTCTAAATGTAGTTGAAAAGTTTTCTTCAATTAAATTAAATGTTTTTAAAAATTCTTGTTTCATTACTGCATCCATTTCATCAATTATTTCAAGCAATGTTGTTTCTGCATTAGATAGATCGTCTTGTTGATGAATCAAAAATTCATACCTTTCACTTACTTTAGCATACTCTTCTATCGCAAGTACATTAACTGCCCCTAAATCTTTAATTTTTCTTTTCAATGAATTAACTTTATTTCTTGCAATATTTTCATCCATCTCTAATTTATATGATTTAGATGCATTCTCATAAGTCATAGAATATGTTTCATTTAAAACATTAAGTAAGTTATCTAATTTAACATCTGCTCTATTCACTTCAATTTCTAGTGCATGAAGTAAATCATTTTTTTCATTATATAACGAATTGTCTTTTTTAATTGTAAGTTCAAACTCATCTAATTCATTATTTAATCTAATTTTAGTATTGTTTAAAACTTCTAAATCTGATTCCAGTTTTGTTTTTCTTTGATTTGCCTCATAATATTCATTCAATACTTTTTCTTCTTCGTCATCAATAGTATTATTTAAAGAATTATTGTTACTATTTATTTCAGATATTACTTCATCTAATTTTTTACTCATATCGTTTATAGTATTATTTTTTGAATTTATAAATTCTTCTATATTTATTTTATCTTTATTAGCTAAATATAATTTATCTTCAATTGTTTTTAAATTATAATCAAATTTATTAATTTCATTTTCTATATCTTTTTGCTCTTCCTCAAGTTTAATCTTTAATTTTAAATTATTTTCAAGATCATATTTATCCGTAATGATATTTTTAACCTTAATATTACCTCCAGTTAAAGATCCACCTACATGCAATACCTCACCATCAAGTGTAACTACTCTATATTTATAGCAGATTTTTTTACTTATAATATTAGCACTATCAATATCACTAACTACTATTATATTACCAAGTTGATTTTTAATAATATTTTCATATTTTTTATCATATTTAACTAAATCACTAGCAATTCCAATATATCCATTTGCTTTCTTTATTATATTAAGAGTATTAGAATCAATAAACTTTTCTTTTATAATATTTAAAGGAAAAAATGTTACTCTACCCATATTATTCATTTTAAGATAATTTATAGTCTCTTTAGCACATAATTCATTATCAACTACTATATTAGATGAATTAGCCCCTAAAGTTATAGAAATAGCATGTGAATATTCCTCACCGACTTCTATTAGAGAACCAATACAATTATGTATACCTCTAAGTTTTGGATTTTCAAGTATACTTTTAACAGCATAAGGCAAAGTTGCATTATTATCTATACTTTCCCTTAATGTATCTATTTTAGAGTTTGTAAGTGATAAATTTCTTACAATATTGTTTAATTTAAATAATAAATCACTCTTGTCTCCCTTGATAGCTATAATTTTACTTTCATAAACATCAATATCTTTTAAAATATCTTTTAATTTTTCTTTATGAATATTTATATCACTATTAGCTTTATCTATATTATTTTTAAGATTTAACTCTTCTTCTTTTAGTTTAATAATATTATTGTGAAGTAAATAGTCTTTTACTTCATATTTTTTACGTTCTAATATAATTTGCTTTTTTGCATTTATTTTTTCAACTGCAGAGGTTAATTCAAGTAACTCACTTTGCATATTTCTTATCTTATCATCTATGTTATTTACTTTTAACCTATATGACGAACTCATGGCTTCATTAGTAGAATTATTAGTACTTAAACTAATTATCTCTTTTTCAAGAGTTTCTATTTTATTTTTATTTTCTTGATATTTATAGTTTATATTTGTTATTTCACTAACTAATAGAGATATTTCTATTTCTTTTAAATCTTCAGTTAAACTAATATATTCTTCTGCTTTTATTTTTTGATTTCTTAAAGGTTCAACTTGAGATTCCAATTCTTTGATAATATCTCCAACACGTTCCATATTATCATGAGTTTTATTTAATTTTCTTAATGCTTCTTCTTTTCTTTTCTTATACTTTAAAACACCTGCTGCCTCTTCAAATATAATTCTTCTATTTTCAGGTTTACTAGATAATATATCATCTATTTTACCTTGTGATATTATGTTAAATGACTCTTTTGCTATTCCACTATCCATAAGCAAGTCATTTATATCTTTTAGTCTGCATTTTTCACCGTTTAAAAAAAACTCATTAGTGCCATCTTTGTATAATCTTCTTTTAATTGATACCTCGTCAAAGGCAATATTTAAATAGTTATCAGAATTATTAAATATCAAAGTAACTGAGGCGGTATTCATGGGTTTTCTACTCTTACTACCTGCAAAAATAACATCAGTCATGTTTAAATCTCCTCTTAAAGATTTGATAGATTGTTCCCCTAAAACCCATCTTACCGCATCTACAACATTACTCTTACCAGAACCATTAGGGCCAACTATTCCTGCAATATTATCTTCCAAATCAATTATAATATTATCAGCAAAAGATTTAAATCCATGCGCAATTATCTTTTTTAAATACATTTTATCACCCTACCAATAATAATATTATATCAATAAAACAATTTAAAAACAATAAAAAGAGCAAAAGCTCTTATTTTTATTATAAATAAATTATTTTATTATTTCTTCTTTTCCTTTCGGTATCATTTCTAATTATATTATTATTTCTATCAATCAAATATTGTCTATCTAATGATTTATCAAAAATTAATAATGCTGTTTCTTCTGTACAGGCATATGAAACATCATCTAAGATACTATATAATGTTAAAACTTTTTTAATTTTCATTTCTTTTGTTTCTTTATCAAATATTTCATAATAAACTAAAATTTTTCCATTTTTGTAACTTGCCCTCAAAAAATCATATTCACAAACATATCTACCTATTAATTTTTCTTTTTTGAAATTTACAAAAATTACATCGTAAAATTTGTTACCCCTTTTTTCACATAATTTAACTTTTATGCAACTATTATCAGTTATTTCATATATTTCTTCTTT
>CANPYQ010000017.1 GCA_947588865.1 uncultured Bacilli bacterium | reverse complement strand
AAAAAATAGATTTTATTTCATTTCCATAAATTTTATCTATTTTTTTCATTTTATTTATTTTTACTCTTTTTTACTGTTATATTTTAATAAATATTTATTCTATCAAATATATTTATATTTCATTATATAGAGTAGTTATATCACCATGCCCAGGATAAATAGTTATATCCTTATTGTATTTTCTAATTTTATTTAAACTCTTAATTATATCTATACTATTACCTCCTTGTAAGTCTGTTCTACCAATACCATTTTTAAATATAAAATCTCCTGTAAACATTATCTTATCTTTTTTAAAATATATAGTAATTGAATCTTCTTTATGCCCTGGTGTATATATTACTTCAAAATTAAATTTACCTATGTTGTATTCTTGTTCTTTTAAATTATTTCTATCAAGTATCATATATTTTTTAAAATATGAAAGTGCACCAATATGATCAAAGTGATAATGAGTTATAATCACACCTAAAACTTTTTTTGAATCTATCCTTTCTTTTATTTTTTGATACTCATCGCCCGGATCTATTATTAAACATTCATTTTCAATTGATAATATATAACAATTAGTTTGCAAATCTCCTACTACAACTTTATCTATTTTCACTCTTTTCTCCTTCTAATACTTTTTTTACTGGTCCATATGTTTTTCGATATCCTTCTATAATTCCATACTTATTAATTGCTTCTATATGTTTTTTTGTTGGATACCCTTTGTGAGAAGAATATCCATATATTGGATATTTTTTATCAAGTTCATACATTTCCCTATCGCGTGTTACTTTAGCTAATACACTAGCTGCAGCTATACTTATACTCTTTGCATCACCTTTTATTATTGGTAAATGAGGAATATCTAATTCAGGAAGTGGCATAGCATCTACTAAAACATATTCTAATTTTATTTTATTTTTTACTTCATTTATAGCAATCATCATAGCCTTTCTACTAGCTTCATATATATTTATTTTATCTATTTCTTCGGGGGTAACTTTTCCAATTCCATAAGCAATACAATTTTTTATAATATAATCATAATATTCATTTCTTTTTTTTTCACTTAATTTTTTAGAATCAGTAAGGCCATCTAATTTAAAATCACTTGGAAGTACACAACAAGCAGCAACTACATTGCCAACTAAAGGACCTCTTCCAACTTCATCTACTCCTCCAATATATTTTATTCCTTTTTCATATAAACTTTTTTCATACATCCATAAATCCATTTTACCACCACTATTATTATACAAAAAAAAGAATAGTTTTGTCTATTTTATTGTTAAAAGTTCTTTATTTATACAACAATAATATATAATTCTTTAATTAAATAAAAAAAAGAATAATTTGAAGTGGGCTAAATTTAACTTACTTCAATTTATCTCTTTTTAATATAATTTTTATATTACTATATATATTAGTTTAATTTCTTTAATTCATCAAGCACAAATTTTCCATCTTTTCGTATCAATACATCATCAAAATATATTTCTCCACCACCATAATCAGGTGTTTGTATAAGTACTAAATCCCAATGAATGCTAGAAATATTACCATTATCACAATCTTCATAACATCTTCCTGGGGTAAAATGTAAACTACCCATTATTTTCTCATCATACAAAATATCACCCATAGGTCTTGTTATCATAGGATTAAAACCTAATGAAAATTCACCTATGTATCTTGCACCATCATCTGTATCAAATATTTCTTTAAGCAAATCATTGTTGTTTGATGCAGTACAATTAATGATTTTTCCATTTTCAAATTCAAGCCTAATATTATTAAATATATTACCTCTATATGGACTTGGAGTATTATATGTAATAACACCATTTACACTATCTTTTATAGGTGCCGTATATAATTCACCATCTGGTATATTTGATGTACCAATGCAAGGGATTGCTGGCATTCCTTTTATGCTAAATGTTATATCTGTATTTGGACCCAATATCCTTACTTTATCAGTATTTTCCATGAGATTTTTCAAAGCATCGATATTTTTATTCATTGCTTTGTAATCTACATTCATAACATCCATCGAATAATTATAAAATTCATCATATTTCATATGAGATTTATAAGCATCTATTAATGATGGATAATTAAGTAATACCCACCTTCTTTTATTTATTCTAATATCATCTATATACTGGGATTTTTCTCCAATTTCTTTTCTAATATTTGGACTAATATTTTTATCTTCATATTCATTTTCAGTATAACAAATTCTTATAAAACAATCAAAATTATCTACTTCGTATGTTTTCATTTTAACTATTTCATCTATAGTTTTACTATCAGCCATCTCCATAATTAAAGAATTTAATTCATTGTCAATTAATTTTACAAAAGGTATTCCTTTATTATTATAAATGTCCTTAATTAAACACTTTACAAGTGGATTACATTCTTTACTTTCATATTGTATTAAAACTTTATCGCCACATTTAACATTAATAGAATAATTTATAATAGTGTTGCTTAATTTCTTGATTCTTTCATCCATAATCACATTATCCTTTCCTTTACATATTATAACATGAAAGGAGTATTTTATGTATAATTCTTATCAAAACCGTCCTAATTTTAATAATCAATCAAATTTTAGACCAAATGTTCCCGTAAATTTTAATAATAATGATTCTAGATTAATTGGTGGTGGTTTCTTAGGACCTTTTATACTTGGCGGAATAACAGGTGGATTAGTTTCACCATTCTTTTATGGAGGTTATAATAGGCCTTATTATAATAATTATCCACCATACTATGGTCCATATTATGGCCCATACTATAGATAAAAATAAAACAGTTAATTCTGTTTTTTATTTTTATAAATTATAACACATTCTAAACTAACTCTTTATCGAATTTTTCTAATATATTTTTAAAGCAATCTGGTAAATCACAAGTAAATTCCATAAACTTATTTGTTTTTGGATGGAAAAATCCAAGTTGAAAAGCATGAAGACATTGTCCCGTTAAATCTATTATTTTTCTTCTTCCATATACTGGATCATTAACAACTGGATGTCCTATATATGTCATATGGACCCTTATTTGATGAGTTCTACCTGTTTCAAGTTTTAATTCTATAAGTGTTGCATCTTTATATCTTTTAATCACTTTAAAATGAGTTACGGCATCCTTACTATTTATTTCTGTTACAGCCATTTTCTTTCTATCATTTAAATCCCTTCCAATAGGTGCATCTATTGTTGCGGTATCTTCTTTTATTACTCCCCATACAAGTGCGATATATTTTCTACTAGCCCTTTTTTCTGATAATTGTCTAGCAAGTATTTCATGAGATTTATCATTTTTAGCGACCATCAACAATCCTGTAGTATATGCATCTATTCTATGCACTATTCCAGGTCTAAACTCCCCATTTATGTTACTCAAATTTTTGGAGTGATAAAGTAATGCATTCACAAGAGTTCCTTTATTATTTCCTATTGCAGGATGCACAACCATCCCATTAGATTTATTAACAACTATTACATCATCATCTTCGTATACTATATCAAGAGGAATATTTTCAGGTTCTAAATTTATAGTATCTTCTATATATTCTAAAACTTTTATTATATTTCCTTTCTTTAAAAGATAGCTATTTTTAACAGGCTTATCATTAACTAAAATAAATTCTTCCCTGATCATTTTTACAACTTTGCTTCTACTATAGCCTAATTTTTCACTTAAATATGAATCTATTCTAGTATTTATATCGTCATCAATTATTATTTCCATAAATCCTCCTTTATTACTTGTGATATTATAATTATGATTGACATAACTATACATATATCTGCAAAATTAAAAACAGGAAATAGATAATTGCCAAACTTTAAACTTATATAATCTATTACATATCCATGAACTATTCTATCTATTAAATTCCCAAATATACCTCCTATTAATAAAGCATATGAAAAAAAATCTAACTCACTTAAATAATCTAATTTCTTAATATAAAAGCTTATTCCTATCAAAGCAACTATACTAATTATTATTAATAGATATCTATTACCTGTTAGTATACTAAAAGCCGCACCCTCATTATGGACTAAACTTAAACTTAATAAATTTTTTATTAAAATAAAGCTTTGATTTAGAATCATTTTACTACTTATGAATATTTTTATAAATTGGTCTAACAGCAAAAAAATAATACTAAAAAAGTAAATGCTTTTCAAATTTTTTCCCATGGAATCACCTAATTAATTATATCATACGAAAGACAATGACCGCAATATAATTATATATGTTTTTTAACTAAATTATATATTGGCTTACTCATTTTTTCATATAATCTAATTTAATATAAATGCTTTATATCATAATTTAAATTATGCAATTTTTCTAATATTTATTATGTACATAACTAATAAAATAAAGTATAATGACAACATTTTCACTTATAATAAAAAAATTATTTTTATTTACAATTTTTGACTTTGATAAAATAATAAAAAGGAAATTTAAACATATAACATTTCCTTTATTTTAATATCATCATTTTTTTTATTTAAATTGTATAGTATAACTTGGTGATTTTCTAATGACTTAGGTACGTCTATAATTCTTTGATTACTTGAACCTCTAAATTCTAAATCCATACTCTTTTTATCTATTTCAAATCTACCATCTATTAATACATCTATATTACTTAAAAAATCTAATATATCACTGTTACCTTTTTCAAGCAATTCTTCAAATGTAAATCCAGTGTAAGTCCAAACGTTCATTCCAAGTTCGTGGACTTTTTTTGCTAGTATAGAACACTCTTTAGGTTGAAACATAGGATCTCCACCTGAAAATGTAACGCCATCTTGACCTGTTAAACCTTCAAGTCTAGTTATTACATCATCTATCTCCACAAGTTCTCCACCGTTAAAATCGTGTGTTTTTGGATTTTGACAATAAGGACAGTTATGAGAACAACCTTGTGTCCAAATAACTGTTCTTATTCCTTTTCCATCTACTATACTATCTTCTTGTAAATCTGCAGCAAGTCTAATCTTCATTATTTACCACATTTTTCACAAGAAATTACTTCTTTAACACCAGAATGTTTTACACGATCTTTTTCTTCTGCACGTTTACCGTTATTAAATCTACTTACATCTCCACTTAAATAACCTGTAACTCTTCTGATTCTTTCAAATTTTACGCCTTCACCAACTAATTTTTCCATAGTCTACCTCCTTAACATCCACACTGGAAATTCTTTACTTCCTCAAGTGGTACAGCTTCAAATTCCTTACGACCACAACCTGGACACACATCACCAATTACCCCTACATATCCACACACAGGATCTCTATCAACTGGATGGTTAATCGCACCATATCCAATTCCAAGTTCTTTCATCATTCTGATAACACTTTCAAACGCATCTATATTCATTGCAGTATTTCCATCAAACTCTATATAAGAAATATGTCCTCCATTTGTAAGTTTGTGATATGGAGCTTCTGTTTCTAGTTTATGTTTGATTGATGTGTTATAATATACTGGAACATGGAATGAGTTTGTATAGTAATCCCTGTCTGTAACTCCTTTTATTTTTCCATATATTGCTTTATCAATATTTACAAATCTTCCAGATAAGCCTTCTGCTGGAGTTGCAATTAAAGTAAAGTTTAAGTTATATTCACGAGCAAACTCATCAGCCTTTTTTCTCATAAATCCAATTATCTCAAGTCCTAATTTTTGAGCACGCTCTGATTCCCCATGATGTTCGCCAATCAAAGCTTTCAAAGTTTCTGCAAGCCCTATAAATCCTATAGTTAAACTACCATGTTTTAATATCTTTCTCATTCTGTCAGTAGGTTTTAGCTTATCGCCATCCGTCCAAATACCCTGTTCAATTAAAAATGGAAAATTATAACATTTTTTATTACATTGTATTTCAAATCTTTCAAGCAATTGATCTCTAACTAATTCCATCATTTCCCCAAGATCTTTATAGAACCCTTCCATATCTGCTTTATCTCTATCGTGCAAGCAAATACCATGTTTAATTCCAAGTCTTGGCAAGTTAATAGATGTAAATGATAAATTACCTCTACCACCTGTTGTTTGATTATCAGGATCTGTAACATCACTCATAACACGTGTTCTACAACCCATATAACCTACTTCTGTTTTATAATCCCCAGGTTTATAGAATTCTAAATTAAATGGTGCATCCAAAAATGAGAAATTAGGGAATAATCTTTTAGCTGAAACTTCACAAGATCTTCTAAATAAATCATAATTTGGATCTTCAGAATTAAAGTTTACACCCTCTTTTACTTTAAATATTGAAACTGGGAATATTGGAGTTTCCCCTCTACCAAGTCCCTCATCTGTGGCTCTTAAAAAATTAAATGAAACCATTCTTCCTTCTGGAGAGATATCTGTTCCAAAGTTTATTGAAGAAAATGGTACTTGAGCACCTGCTCTTGAATGCATTGTATTTAGATTATGTACAAATGCTTCCATAGCTTGATATGTTTTTCTATCCGTTTTAGCTAAGGCTTTTTCATATGCTTTTTCAAATAATCTTTTTATTTCATCTGAATCTTTATATATAGGTCCAAATATTTCTATACTAAATTTAATACTTTCTAGTTTATCTATTTCACGAGCAACTCTATCCATACTTATATGTGAAAGTAATCCTTCTAAATCTAAGAAATCACATACTTGTTGTTTAAACTCTCTTTTAAATGTCATAAGTACTCCTGGTGCCATAAAATAATCAAATGCAGGGATACTTTGGCCACCATGTTGATCATTTTGATTTGCTTGAATAGCTATTGCAGCAAGTGCACTAAATGAAGATATATCTTTAGGTGGTCTTAAATATCCATGACCTGTTGAAAATCCTCTTTTGAATAATCTATCAAGTTCAATTTGCATACAAGTTGTTGTACCCATTGGAAGAAAATCCATATCATGAATATGAATGTCACCATCATCGTGAGCATCCGCAAATTTTTTCTTCATTAAATATGCTTTAGCAAATTCTTTTGATACAGTAGAACCGTACTGAAGCATAGTCCCCATTGCAGTATCACCATCTACATTTGCATTTTCTCGTTTTGTATCATCTTCATTTGCTGATTTTAAGCCTAATCCCTCTATAGTTTTTAAGAATTTATGTAATCGCTTATCATCTTTGAACATCTGCCTTGATTGCTCTCTTCTATCTCTATATTCAGCAAAAGAATCATGTACTTCTTGATATTCCTTTTTCTCTAATGATGCTTCAATCAAATCTTGAATTTGTTCGATTTTTATCTTTTCTTTATAATTTTTCTTTATATTTTTGATTACATCATTATAAACTTTTGTAATATCACTTGAATTATATTTATACTTTAATGTTCCTGATTGTTCATTTTGTTCATTTACGCTATCAAATCCCTTTTTAATAGCAAGTGCAATTTTAGTACCATCAAAGTCAACTTTTTTACCATTTCTTTTTATTACAACTAAATCTAATTTTTCTTCTACATCTGTCATACAGCTCTCCTATCTTTCTACAATTAAAGTATATCATTAATAATTTTAGCAGTCAATAGTTTAAACAAAAAAATCAAAAAAAATAGCTTTTTAGAAAAAACTATTTTTTTGATTTTTGAATTTTTTTGTTTTTTTACATTTCACAATGTCTTTATTTTCAATGGCTTTATTAAAATTATATTCTCAAAAAAGTACTTTTGTAAAAAAGTCAATTTTACATTTTTTACTTTTTTAGAAAAATATCTACGACTTATTCATATTGAAATAAAAAGTTGTTCCTTTTCCCTTTACACTATTTATTCCATATTCAAATCCATGTAAAATTAATATATTTTTGACAATAGAAAGCCCAAGCCCAGTACCATAAGTTACTCTTTTATATTTCTTATCTGCTTTATAATATTTATCCCATATATGTTCTAAATCTTCTTTATCAATTCCCATACCTGTATCTGTTACTTCAACTTTAACATTGTTTTTTAAATTTATTAATTTTACATATATAATTTTATTTTCTCCTGTATAATTTATAGCATTATTAATTAAATTATATATTACCTGTTCTATTTTTTTCTTATCTGCAAACACATTAACATCAAAACCATCATATTCTATTTTATAACCATCTTTCTCATTTAATATATCAAATTTTTCTATTATAGTTTTAATCATATAATTTAAATTAAATTTTTCCTTCTTTAACTCAACTGCATTTGATTGTATTTTTGATAAGTCTAGTATATCTTCAACAAGTAAATTTAACCTATCTACCTCGTCTATTATAGTGCTTAAATTTTTATCCCTTTTATCTTTATTTTTATAAGTCAAATCCTTCACCATTTCAGCATTTGCTTTTATAAGTGTTAATGGAGTTTTCAAATCATGTGATACATTTGCAAGTAAATCCCTTCTAAGCTCTTCTGTTTTAGATAATTCTTTAGTTGCATTATTTAATGTTTTCTCTAATTGATTAATTTCTTGTATATCTGTTCCACTATCAAATTTTACATCATAGTTTCCTTCCGATAATTTTTTACTTGTTTCCGTTATACTTATAATTGGTTTACATATTTTTTTTGATATTGTATAAGAAATCAAAAAAGCTATTATGAGAACTACTATTATTACTATAACAAGTTGACCTTTTAAAACTTTTACTGTAGAACCAATCGGTTCAAGTGAAGTACTTATAAAAACAAAAACACCATCATTAATTTTAATTCCATATATAAGTGTCTTATTTTTAAATTTAGGATTCGTAACTCTATAAATTATGTATGATTTACCACTTACCATAAAATCTAGTTTATAATCATTAATTTCTTTACTATTGCTTACGAGGCAACCTCTACTAATACTATCTGTTGAATATAAAATATTACCATCTTCAGTAATTTCTATACAAATATCTTCTTCATAAGCTAATGTATCCAATTCATCACTATATTGCCCTGTTTTATAAATAGAAGAAACTTTACTAGCTATTTCTTTTATTTTACCAGTTTTTCTCCATTCATAATATGAATCTAAAGACAATATCTGCAAAGAAAATACTCCTACTAATATTACTAAAGTAAATATAGATAAATACATCCAGACCTTATTTTTTAAACTAATTTTCTTCATATTTGTAACCCATGCCTCTTACTGTCGTAATTAAATTCCTATATTCACCTAAACAATTTCTAAGCATCTTTATATGTGTATCTACCGTTCTATCATCGCCATAAAAATCATATCCCCATATCTTACTAAGTAAAGTTTCCCTTGAAAGTGCGATACCTTTATTTTGAACAAAAAAGCATAATAATTCATATTCTTTTGGAGTTAATTTTAACTCTTTATTATTTATTGAAACAGTATGTCCTAAATAATTTATTTTTAAATTTTTATAATTATACTCATCTATATTTAATTTGTTTCTATTAGCCACTACTTTTATTCTTGCCATTAACTCCTTAGGACTAAATGGTTTAGTAACATAATCATCTACTCCCATATTAAAACTTTGGAGTTTATCAAATTCATCCGTTCTTGCAGATAACATTATAACTGGAATATTATATAACTTTTTAATTTCAGTTAATGTTGTATATCCATCCATTTTAGGCATCATAATATCTAATATTATAACATCAATATTATTATCATTTTTTAAAATTGATAAAGCTTCTATTCCATTTTCAGCTTCCATTGTTGAATATCCTTCATTTATAGAATATTCTCTTATAACATCCCTAATTCCTAACTCATCATCAACTATTAAGATTTTCATAAAACACCTCTAATTTCATTATACATTATTATGTGTATTTTAAATGAAATTTTTTTACTTTTTTAAATTTTTGTTACCTTATATAATTATTTTATATTAAACCAAAATGAGTATAACGCCATAGAATATTATGAAAGGAGCTCTTTTTATGGATAATAATGAAGCTTTTAAAAAAGCTATAAAATATATAGAAGATTTTAAAAATAAACATCCTAAAGTTTGTAACTGTTATTGTATAGGCATAACTGGACCTACCGGACCTACTGGCGTGAGTGCGGTCAATATTGAAATAAGAAATACTGAAACACTTCCACCTGGTAGTAATGCTGATGTATCTAGTACCAATGAAAATGGAAATATAATGTTGGATTTTATGATACCGCAAGGTGAAATTGGTCCTACTGGTCCAATAGGCCCTAAAGGTAATATAGGTCCTACTGGTCCTCAAGGAGAAAATGGAACAGATGGGACAAGTGTTACTATTCTAGGAAACTACGATTCTTATAATGCACTTACATCAGCCCATCCAACCGGTAATCCAGGTGATTCATATTTAGTAGATACTGATTTATATGTATGGTCTGAAAAATCAAAAAGCTGGATAAATGTAGGTCCTATTAAAGGGCCTCAAGGTAAACAAGGATTAAAGGGAGATACTGGTCCGGAAGGGCCCCAAGGACCTCAAGGAATTCAAGGACCAGCTGGTCCTCGAGGGGAAGAAGGGCCTCAAGGTAAACAAGGATTAAAAGGAGATACTGGTCCGGAAGGGCCCCAAGGACCTCAAGGAATTCCTGGTCCTTTAGAAATCCCTATAGCATTTTTTCTAACCACTGTCAAAGATCTACAAAATGGTAGCGTGACAGTAGAAAATAACGATAATTTACCAATTGCATCAAAAACAATAGATACTACATCTAGTTTTTATCTAAATACTAGAAATAATACCATAACATTCTTAAATGCTGGGCTTTATAGAGTAGATTTTAGCGCTGTTGTTCGTACAAGTGCGCAAAATGGTCAACAGCCAGGATCCAACGTAATATCCATTGGATTTAAAAAAGTTGGAGAAAGTACGATATATACAGGAACTTCTGTTTGGGGTGATACCTCAAAGCCAACACTAGTCACAGGATATGGGATCATTAATTGTACTACAGGAAAAGAATGGTGTCAACTAACTAATTTAGGAAAATACCCCATTATTGTAGAAAGTCCTTCTATAGACTTGCTCTCAACTGAATCATCTTTAGTAAGCCCTGCGGTTACAATCATTATTCAAAAGTTAAAATAATATTTATATAGATTATTTGAAGAATGAAAAAAATCAAGAGTAGGTAAAGTTCAAATTTACATAAACTCTTGAATTTTTTATATAATTATTTGTTTTTAATCAATCCTTTACTACATTTATAAGTAATAAATAAATATCCTCCATATACTACTATCATAAATAATGTAGTCAATAATATATTAGAAGTCAAATCTACTTTTGTAAATACTACAACAAGATTATTAATTTCTCTAAGTCCAAAATAACTATGTATGAGGGCTATTACAAGAGGGAATAAGAAAATTACTAAAATTTGTGTTAATAGTGAGCGATTGAGCATCCCTCCACTAGCCCCCAATTCTTTTAAAATTTTATATCTATTTTTGTTGTCAGAAGCACGACTTAACTCCCCTATTGCAAGTATAGTCGCACTTGTAATTGCGAATGTAATTCCTAAATATAATCCTATAAATATTAACATAGCTTTTATACCTATACTAGATGATTCCATATCTGTTTTGGTATCCACATTGAAAGATGCATCTACATATCTATGAAAATTAATAAAAACATAATTTTTAAAATTTTCTTCTAAAGATTCTACATCCTTGGTATTTACATAATTACCCACTATATTTATGTAAATTATATCTAAATCATTTATTAGGTTATCATTAATTACTATTACCCCAGTATTACCTGACGAATTGAAATTTTCTATTGCTATATCTATAATATCTCCTTTAGGAGTTAGATGCTTTCCATTAAAATCTATTCCTTTTTTAGATTTTTGAAATGGAGCCAATACATCTTTTACTATATCCATATTAGCAAGCATTAAGTATTCATCCTCATTTATTTCAATTACATCTTTGCCATATAAATTCATAAGGTTTTTATAATCAGAATATTTCATAATAGGTAACTTATAATCAATTGCAATTGCATTTCCATATTCTTTTCTTAGATTTTCTAAATCAGTATTTAAAACTACATCTTTGAATTCTAAATTTTTATCTACATACTCAGTATATAAAACTTGATCTTTAGAATATTTTTTAAACTCATCACTTTTAATCTCATTTTCTAAATTTTCTAGTTTTTCATAATCACTAATTTGAGATGCCATATCGTCAATATAATAATTGCCAAATACCCTTATAGTATAATCTGTTAAATTATTTTCTTTTAAGTCTGTGTTAAATACACTAGCAAGAGACATAGAACCGGATAGTATTCCGATAGTTAAAAGTAACATTAAACTTATAATTGTTGTAGATATTACTGTAGACGTTATCTTGCTATTAATTTGTTGAAGTGTAAACATATTAAGGTTTCTATAATATGTCTTTTTTCTTAAACTTATAACTTTTACTAAGAAACCTGATAATGAAAAGAATAGTAAAAATGTCCCAATTGCGCCTGCTATAATCATCTTAGTAGTATCACTATTCATCATAATAAGTGCATCTTTAAAAAGAAGATCATAAGCATAAGCAAGAAGCGCGATAGATAATATAAAGGATATCACTGTTACATATTTATTCCTAAATTTAACCTTTTCATTTTTTCTTGATGCTGTAAGTAAATCTATTAATTTATATCTTGATAAAGTTAGTACATTAAATATCATAACAAACAAAAATATTATTCCAAAATAAATGAGTGTTTTGGTTAATGCATTATATGAAAATATAAATTTAAACTCACTCATATTAACTTCAAATAGTTTAGCTGTTAATATACTTATAAATTGAGATAAAAATACACCGAATATAAGGCCGACTACTAAAGATACAACTCCAATTAGTAAAGTTTCAATAACAAGAATCATAGAAACTTTTCTTTTAGGCATCCCTAACGTTCCATATAATCCTATTTCTTTTTTTCTTTTTCTTATTAAAAAATTATTTGAATATACTATTAAAAATCCAAGTATAATTGATACAAATATGGATATATACCCTATTATAAATATTAAAGATTCTATTAAATCACTTTTGGAACTAGTCAATTCTAATATGGATTTTTGTGCGTCTATAGAGTTAAATATATAAAACATTGAAACTGCAAATACTAAAGTTAAAAAATATATACTATAATCTTTTATACTTTTCTTAATATTTTTTAAGGATAATTTAAACAACACTTTCCAAATCACCTCCAAGGAGAGTTACAACATCAAGTATATCTTGAAAAAAATTTTTTCTAGTTTTATCTCCTTTAACAATTTCAGAAAATATTTTACCATCTCTCATAAATATTATTCTATCTGCATAGCTTGCCGTAAAAGCATCATGTGTTACCATAAGAATAGTTGCTTTAAATTCATCATTTAAGTTTTCTAACTTTTCCAGTAACATTCTTGCTGATTTAGAGTCTAATGCACCAGTTGGTTCATCTGCTAAAATAAGTTTAGGATTAGTTACAATTGCACGAGCGGCAGCTACTCTTTGTTTTTGACCTCCTGATATTTCATATGGATATTTATTTAAAATATCTTCTATTTCAAGTTCTTTTGAGACACGAGCTATTTTGCTATCTATATTAATAGCTTTTTCCTTGTTAATAGCAAGAGAAAGAGCAATATTTTCTTTAGCTGTAAGTGTATCTAAAAGATTAAAATCTTGAAATATAAAACCCAACTGCTTTCTTCTAAAATTACTCAATTTATTGTTTTTTATTTTAGTAATATCTTTATCATCCAAATAAATATGTCCACTTGTTTCTTTGTCTATTGTAGATATACAGTTAAGTAACGTTGTCTTT
Organism: uncultured Bacilli bacterium; assembly: GCA_947588865.1. GTDB lineage: Bacteria > Bacillota_I > Bacilli_A > RF39 > UBA660 > UMGS1613. The sequence goes on along the minus strand of CANPYQ010000017.1, from coordinate 3,766 downwards.
CCACTTCCTGATGCACCCATTATTGCAACAAATTCACCCATTTTTACCTCAAATGATATATTATCTATTGCTTTAGTAAGATTCCCTTTTTTTCCATAATATTTTTCTAAAGAATCTATTTTCAAAACTGTCTCCATATTTTCACCTCGAAATGATTATACTATAAAAATTAATAATTAAAAATCGAATTATATTACAAAATCTTACAAAAATGTAAGAAAAAAGATAGAAAATCTATCTTAAATTACTTACCATACTGCTTTTGGGAAATATAATATATACCAATGTATATTCATCTACCTTTGAGTCTATTTCTATATCATGGCCTAGCTTTTTACATAATTTTTTTGATAAATATAACCCAATACCTGTCGATTTATATTTTTTTCTGCCATTTGATCCCGTAAAACCTTTATCAAATACTCGTAATACTTCACTGCTTGGTATGCCTATTCCATTATCTTTAATATAAAGTACTACATTATTTTTAAATTCTTTTGAATAAATTTCTATAAAAGGACTATCACTACTATATTTAATGGAATTAGTTATAACCTGATTTAGTATGAACTCTAACCATTTAGAATCAGTATTAACATTATCTAAATGGTCTATTTTAATTTTTATTTTTTTACTTATTAAATCTTTTTTATTTTTCTTTATTACATTATCGACTATAACTTTTAAATTAATTTTTCTAATCATATAATCTTTTTCTACATTACCACTCCTAGAAAAGTATAATACCTGTTCTATTAAATTATCTATTTTTTCAACTTCTTCTTTTATACTTTCATTAACTTGTGATTTATTGTTTTCAAGTAATAAGTTAAGAGTCGCTAGAGGTGTTTTAATTTCATGACACCACATTTCAATATACTCAATAAATTCTAAAGTTGTATATCTATATGTATTTATATTTTCCATCATAGATCTATTTATATCATATAAGTATTCTTTAAGTAATTTGCCTTCTAAAAAATAAGGCTCTGTAAACATTTCAGTTATTAAATATTTTTTGTCTAATTTATTTAAAGTATCTTTTATATCGTTATAAAAACTTCTTCTTTTTAAAAAATTATAAATTAATACAATAAACATATTAAATATTAGTATTAAACTTATAAAAAGCACAAGCATATAGTTTACATTAAATATTAATAATATTGATAATACTAATACAAGAGATGTTATATTTAAAATTATTTCTTTATACTTATCTTTTAAATAATCAATTAGTTTCATAGTATTCACTTCTTTTCTAGTCATAATATACCATAATATTTTGAATTTTTAAACTAATTATATAATTTATGTATATATTTTAATTTATAATTTGTTTAACATAATACTGTTTTTGAATACTATATTATTTTTAGTAAGATATTTTAATAAATAACATATATGAATCTTATAATATAATTAAAAACTAATTTTACTATTGTATCTAAACATAACCTGAATTAATTTGAATTATGAAAAAGTTTCATTTACAAAAAATTTTGAAATACTTATTTTACTTAGCATTTTATATTTTTTTATAAACTTTGAGTTTTCATAGATATTGTTTCTCCTTGACCTACTTGATCTGTTGCCATTAATATTGCATTATCTATGAAGCTATTTATCTTATCTTTATATACTAATAATACTTTCTTTGTTGTTTCTATTACTTCTGATGGCTCTATCCCTAAAAATTCAGAAATAGATTCAGTTGAAAAGTATTTTCCATCTATATATCCTAATTTTAATGATATGATTACTGTTTCTTTGACTGATAAAGTATTCATCAATTGAGAAAATGATGGTGTTCTTAATAACTCTAATACCTTTATACAATCTTTTTTTGTAATTCCTTCATTATTATTTGTTGTTTTTTCTATTGATTGTTCTTGTGGTTCAACTAGTTTATCTATTAATTTTCTTTCTATCTTTTCTGGTTGTACTAAAGTTGTTTCTTCAACTGTTTCTGAGTTTATTACTGGTTGTTGAACTTTGTCTTTTGTTTGCCTTGGCTTTCTTGGCTTTATCTCTCCTGTAGGATTAGATAATAATCTTTTCATTTTAGGTATTAATGAACCATAAAATTTGTATGTTTGTTCTTTAGTTAATTTTGTTGATCCTAGACTTTTTAAATCTTCTCCATATCGAATTGTTACTAGCGCTTTTTCTTCTTCAGTCAATTTTGTTAACATTTCATCAACTTGTTCTTTAGTATAATCTTTGAAATATTCATATATTGTTTGTGATCTTTTCATTTTATTCTCACTTTTCCTTTTTTCAGTTCTATAATTATCTTTTAAAAATTTCTTATATAATGTCCTTGCTTCTCTAAATTCCTCTATATTTCGTAAAGATTGTTCTGGATAATCAGTATATATTGCCAATTCTTTAATATATTTTGACCTTCTAATCTTCATTAATGCTTTAGCTTCAATTTGTCGGACTCTTTCTCTAGTTAAATGATACTGCTTTCCAATTTCATCTAAAGTCATAGGTTTCTTATCATCAAATCCATATCTCAACATTAATACATCTATTTCTTTAGGTTTTAAATTACATTTTTCAAATAAACTTCTTACTTGAGATTGCAGAGTTCCATCTATTGTTATATCTTCGGGTGTTTCTTCAGAAGAAGATATAAAATTTTCTAATTCAGTATCTTGATTATCATCTACAAAAGCATTAATGCTTTCAGTATCTTTCTGAAGTCTATCTAATTTAACCACTTCTGATATTGATAAACCCATTTCTTTTGCTATTTCATTTATTGTTGGACTTCTACCTAATTCATTTTCCATTTCACTTATTGTTTTTTTATATAATTTAACTTTTTTATCCATGTATACCGGAATTCTTATATTTCTACCTTTATTTACAATAGCTCTAGTTATTTCTTGTTTAATCCACCAAGCTGCATAAGTAGAAAATTTATATCCCTTAGATATATCAAATTTATCTACCGCTTTTATAAGCCCTATATTACCTTCTTGTATTAGGTCTTCTAATGATAATCCTCTATTAATATATTTTTTAGCTATGCTTACTACTAATTTTAGATTACTATCAATAAATAGCTCTCTAGCTTTAGAATCACCTTCAGCAACTCTAATAGCAAGTGTTCTTTCTTGTTCAGCAGATAATAATGGTCTTTCCCCAATTTCTCTTAAATACATTTTAACTGTGTCCATATCGATTTGTTCTGATGTATCGTAATTCTCTTCATTTATATCTTTTGGCTCATTTATTTCAATATTATTTAACATGCAATATGTATCTATTGTTAATAATAAACTATCTTCAAATTGTTCTTCTGCTTTACCAGATGTAATTTGAGTTCTGAATTGACTAAATATTATTTCAATTATTTTATTAAAAATGGAATTTTTGGTAATAAGTTCAATTAACAAATCTAGATCAGGTACATAATTATAGGCTTTAAAAAAACTGCTTAACTTATTAAAATATTTAATTGCATCTGTATAATTGGATATACTGTCAAAATTTTGATTAATATAATTATTTAATAAATAAAATGGATCATCTGGACTGTTAATCATTTGTTTCGTTTTTTTGGATAATTGTTCATATTCCATTTGTACACACCCCACAACTATTTCTTAAAGTTTAAAAATTAATTTTTCTCAAAATTTTAAACAAATAAAATTCTTCATTATTAATTTTATAATAAGTTGTGTTAAACTTTATGACTGATAAACAAAAAAAGTGGTATAATAGATATGCCAAATAAAAATTGTAGAAAGGA
>CANPYQ010000016.1 GCA_947588865.1 uncultured Bacilli bacterium | reverse complement strand
GTTTCAAATTGTGAATGAGAAATCGCCATATTTATAAATATTGGATCAATATATAAATTATTCATATAATCAAATAAATTATTTAAAAGTAATGGAACATCTTCTGGAATGGGTGGGACAAATATTGCTTTTTCCATTTTACAACCTTTAGGACCAATCCAATTTTGAATACTTCTAATTTTTCCTGGTTCTTTATTATTCCCTCTTACACTATCTAATAATATTTTGTGAATATTATTGAGGAAATGTATATCAATGTTTTTTTGTTTTTTTAGATTATCTTTTGCATCTTCAATAACTCTTTTTAAATTTTGAATCTCACTAATGTCATCCGTTTTTGGCATATATTTTAAATAATACATATCATTTTGTGATATTTGTATTCCCTCAATTTGTGATGATTTTAAGCTCTCACTTAAAATGATAGAATCTAGAAAAAATTTTGAATCGAATTTGCTGTTTTTTAAATTAATTTTATACTCACCATATTTTTGATTAGCTTCGGCAATTAAAAACAACAATTCTTTGTCAATAGTATAGTTTATTGGTAACTTATCAGCCTTAAACGGTTCCATAATCTCATCTCCTAAGCAAATTTTATCATATTTCTATTCATAAGTAAACAAAATGCACAATAATTTTAAAATACTGTGCATTTTGTTGCTGTTTTGGCATATTTTGCACCACATTTGTGTAATTTATTGTTTTTTAAATTATTCCTTATAATAAGTAAAATTTTATCAACAAATATATATTTACTTAAATTTAGCAATACTTGTTTAAATTTATATATATCAAACAAACAAAAAGAACCCATAATGTGCTAACTTAAATCATGTACCCTTAATTTAATTATTTAAAATTTCTTTATTTTTTAATTAAATGATAACTCTACATATTTAGGAAGAAAGACACCTATAATAACTAAACCAAATACAATTAGAAATATACCAATTCATGCTTTTTCAACTCCAAATTTATAAATAGTGAAAAAATTTCTAAATACATTTAGTATTTTATCATATTTTTTCAATTTTTACTTATACAAAAACCTCTTTAAAATAGAGGTTTCTCTTACATTCCATTTATATTTTTAAAACTGGAATTTACTTTTTAATTTCGCATGTTTCTTATATTTTTTGAAGTATCATTCAACTTCAATATTTCCAATTTGAAGAGTATCGTTTTGTTCAAAGTAATTTCTAACTTTTTTTTCTATTTCTTCCCTTATTTTTGGATTTTTCTTTAACCAATCCTTTACATTCTCTTTGCCTTGGCCAACTTTTTCACCATTATAAGAATACCAGGCCCCGCTTTTTTCAAAAACTCCTGCTTCAGTACCTAAATCTACTATTTCACCCGTTATAGATACTCCTTCTCCATACATTATATCAACTGAACATGTCTTGAAAGGTGGTGCCATTTTATTTTTAACAACCTTAATATTAGTTCTATTACCTACTGAATCGCTACCCTGCTTGATTTGTTCCCCTTTTCTTATTTCAAGTCTAACTGATGAATAAAATTTAAGGGCTCTACCACCTGGTGTAACCTCTGGATTACCAAACATTACTCCAACTTTCTCACGCAATTGATTTATAAAAATTACAACAGTATTTGTCTTATTTACAATTCCAGATAATTTTCTTAGTGCTTGACTCATTAGACGTGCTTGCAAACCAACATGTGAATCACCCATTTCGCCTTCAATTTCTGCTTGTGGGACTAAAGCAGCAACTGAGTCTATAACAATTATACTAATCGCACCACTTCTAACCAACGCTTCACAAATTTCTAATGCTTGTTCTCCATTATCTGGTTGTGATAATAACAATTCATTTATATTTACCCCTAATTTTGAAGCATATATAGGATCTAAAGCATGTTCTGCATCAATAAATGCAGCTCTTCCTCCTTTTTTCTGTGCTTCCGCTATTGCATGAAGAGCAAATGTAGTTTTACCACTTGATTCTGGGCCAAATATTTCAATAATTCTTCCTTTAGGATATCCGCCTATTCCAAGGGCAATATCTAATGAAATTGAGCCACTTGAAATAGTATCTATTTTTTGATGCTCACGTTCTCCTAATTTCATTACAGCCCCTTTTCCAAATTGCTTTTCTATATCTAATAAAACTTGATCTAATGTCTTATCAGATGTTGTAGCTTTTGCCATTTATTTTTCCTCCTTTATTAGTACAAAAATATTATACTAAATTAAAATAACTTTGTCAATATATTTTGCGAACATTTGTACATATTTTTTGATATTAAAATATTACAGTTTTTAAAAAAAAATGAATTTATTGATTCATTTTTTAAATTATTTGCACTTTTTTATTCCCTACTTAGCAATCAAAGTTCTTAATTTATATCCTTAATAAAAATTAGTTTTATTTTTCAAATCATTTTTCTTTGATATTTAACTTTAATATTGCATTTAAACTATTTTTTTAGACATGCAGTTGCAATATCACTTAAAATACAATATAAATTTTAAATTTATTTTTTAATACAATATTCGCATATTTTAACATTGCTTAGTCAACTTTTTTAATATTAAATTTTTTTGCAATAAAACTTATAACCATAAAAATCACAATACCATATATAATATTTAATATAATAGAACTATATATTCCTTTTAATAATATAGATTCATCAAATGAAATATAATCTACTATACATAGTAATATGTAACTTATAATTCTATAAAAAACTAAAACAATTATATTTATGAAGTTAGAATTAAATATATTGTAATTTAAATAATTATATACAACTGTAATTAAAATACCACAGAATATAAAACTTAACGTATTAATAAATATAGAATTTGAATATGCTATATCATATATTAAACCAAATATAATGATAGTAATATAAAAATTTTCCTTTTTATTCTTAAAATATGGATATAATATAACCAACGAAGTTATAAAAAACAAAGGTATAAATAAGCTTGATTTATTAACAATAGTAGTAAGTGATGATTCAAGTAATAAAGATATTATTAAAACACAATATTTCATTCCTCATAAGCCTTTCTATTAAGTACAGTTACGATACTTATGTCTTCAAAATTAACAGATGGTTCAACTTCAATTATACTATTTAAATCATACTCATCTTTAACTATTTTAGATACCTTACCAATTAATATCCCACTTGGGAAATAGTCTGTAAGTCCAGTAGTAGTAACTAAATCTCCTTCTTTTATTAAATCAGGTTGTGTAATCCCATCTATTTTATATATTTTTAATTCTTCATCATATCCGATTAACAATCCATAAAAATATTTATCATCTGATACAATTTTAACAGATATTTTATTACTTATTTCATTTGTAGTTAATAATTTAACTGTACTAGAAAAATTACTAACATTTATAACTTTACCTATTAAACCGTTGTTAGTTATAACAGCATCTCCTTTTCTTACACCATTTTTACTGCCTTTATCTATATTAAGGGTATTATACCAATATCCAATATTTCTATTTACTACTGTTGCATTTATATATGTATATTCTGATAAAGTCGCATTTAATTCTAATGTTGATTTTAATTCTGCAACTTCTTTTTGTAATTCTTGTATTTGAGCATAATACAAGTCTGTTTTCTCAACTTTTTCTTTTAATTCTGTATATTTTTCATATAAATCTTTTTTTTCATTAGACATTTCTATTTTATCTTTTACAAAATTTACAGGTGCTGTAAATATTTTAGTAATAAATGTTGTAGTATCCTTAACAGCTTTTTCAACAAAGTTTAAATTTCTTTCCTCATCTAAACTTCGAGATGATATGCCGAGTAATATTAGTATTACTATTATCATAGAAATAACCATATATTTTAATGTATTATTTTGCTTTCTCACTTTTATCACCTATTTTTATTATATTACATATTGCTTTTTTTTAAAAGATAATATCATTATTTTCTAGAAAACTATAGTATTTATTTTTACATATTATTATATGATCTAATACTTTTATTCCTAAAATTTTACTAGCATCTAGTAGATTATTGGTTATTTCATAATCTTGTTTACTAGGAATTGGGTTCCCACTTGGATGATTATGTACACATATTATTGCACTTGCACCAAGTAGATATGCTTCTTTAAATATTTCTCTTGGATGTACTAAACTATAATTTACTGTTCCAATAAAAAGTAATTTATCATCTATTATTCTTTTATTGCTGTCTAAATATATAGAATAAAAGTACTCTTGCTTTTTATCACCTATTTTTTCTTTATAAAATTTATAAACTAATTCGCTACTAGTTAATTTAACATCTTTTATTTTATCTACATCTTTATTTATTCTTTTACCAAGCTCTATAGATGCAAGCAAATCACAAGCCTTACTTACTCCAATACCTTTAAAATTTTTTAAAGTTTCTAAATTTATTTCAGCAAGTTTTTTAATATTCCCTATTTTACTTAGTATCATATTTCCTAAATCCTTAGCTGAATTACCATTTGTTCCCGTTTTTAATATTATAGCAAGTAGTTCTTCATTACTCAATGACTCTACTCCATTAATGATTAATCTTTCTCGAGGCCTTTCGCATATTGGTATATCCTTAATTTTGACTCCCATTAATTACTACCTCCTCATACTTCATTAAAGTTTGATTTATAATAGAAGAAATAGCAGTGTTATCTTGAGTACTACTTAATATATTATCACAATTTTTTAAAAATTCTAAAAATGACTCATTAGATATATTAAATTTTTTTATTACTGTTTCATATCCTAATGTTTTATAATATTCTACAATCTTATTAGCATTTTCTTCTAATCTTGTTATACCAATATATACATAATATAAATTATCTTCTACATTGTATACATAATTTTGTAAAGATATAGTATTATCCTCCATACTTTCATTACTAGAAAAAACACCATACTGTATAAAAAATAATTCTTCTCCTGTACCTGATACTTTTATACCTTCGTAATCTTTATATTGATTTATAAAAAAGTTAGAAAGAAAAAAACCAATAATTAATGCAAATAAAAATGTCATTAAATATTTCTTCATATTATCACCATTTTTATTGTAGCTTAATCATCAGTTATATTTTGTCGAATTTTATTCTTCCTTATTTGGGCCTTTTACAAGAACTTCACGTGGTTTTGAACCATTTTGAGGTCCTACTATTCCTCGTTCTTCTAATAAATCTATACATCTAGCTGCCCTATTATAACCTAAACGAAATCTTCTTTGTAAAAGTGAAGCACTAGCCTTGCCTTGTTCTGTTACAAACTCTACAATTTCATTATATAAAGGTTCCTCATAATCATCATTTTTTTCTAGCATTGTAGTTGCGCCTTTTTCCTCATCATCCATAAGTATAGTTTCATCATAATGTGCTTTTTGCTCTTTGCATACATAATCAACTATTCTTTTTGTTTCCTCTTCAGATATAAATGTTCCCTGAATTCGTAGAGGGACATTTGTTCCTTGTGGAAGAAATAACATATCACCTTTTCCAAGCAATTTTTCTGCTCCAACCATATCTAATATTGTTCTTGAATCTATTCCACTAGATACTGCAAATGATATACGAGATGGAATATTGGCTTTTACAACTCCTGTAATTACATCTGTAGATGGTCTTTGAGTAGCAACTATAAGGTGAATACCTGCGGCACGTGCCATTTGTGTTATACGCATAATAGAATCTTCAACCTCTTTTGCAGCAACTAACATAAGATCTGCAAGCTCATCTATTATAACAACTATAAATGGCATGTGTTTTTCCTTTTCTGCTTCAGGTAATCCTTCATTCTTTTTATCTATATAAGCATTATAACTTTCTATATTTTTAGTTTTACTTTCTTCAAATACATCATAACGTCTTTCCATTTCAGCAACTATACGCTTAAGTGCTACATTAGCCCTTTTAGGATCTGTTACAACTGGTGCAAGTAAATGGGGAACTCCATTATAAATTGAAAGTTCAACTTTTTTTGGGTCAACTAATACAAGTTTTACCTCATCTGGCTTTGCTCTCATGAGAATGGATGCAAGTATACTATTGATACAAACAGACTTACCAGATCCGGTAGAACCTGCAACTAAAAGATGTGGGGTTTTATTTATTTCCATCCATTGTGGAGCTCCCATTATGTCTCTTCCAAGTACTGCAAGAAGTTTAGAATTTGATTTATTTGCTGGTACACTGGTTAAAACTTCTCTAACACTAACCATAGATATATTTTTATTTGGCAATTCTATTCCTATCGTACTTTTACCTGGTATAGGAGCTTGAATACGCACATCTTTTGCAGCAAGGGCTAACGCAATTTCCCTATTTAGACTTAATATTTTACTAACCTTTGTTCCAGCCTTAATTTCAAGTTCATATTGTGTTACTGCTGGCCCTACATGAGCATCAACAAAGTGGGCTTCTATTCCAAAATCCTTTAATACCTGAATTAGTATTGGTATATTATTTTTTATTAATAATTCGTTTTCTTTATTATCAGTTTTAGTTGATTTATTAAGTAAAGATATAGGTGGATAAGTATATTTCTTATTGCTTACAACATTCTCATCAATATCATTAACAATAACCACATCTTTTTCTAATGGCTCTTTGACTTCCTCTATATCCTCTTCATTTGCATCAGACTTAGGCTGTTTTTCTTTTTTATTTATGTGAACATGGCTTGCAACCTTTTTAACACCATCTCCCGTTTTTTTACATAAATCATATATTGAAAGTCCTGTATAAAGAATTATTCCACATATTATTAATGCAAAGCAAATAAATTTAGCTCCATTTAGTGTTAATAATGATGTAAATATACTTATAAATATAGCTCCAATAATTCCTCCACCCGTTTCTGGTATCCAAGCACCCTCATTAATACCTCTTAAAACATTATCAACTGTAGATTTTATAATACTTGTACCATCTTCTAAAATTTTAAATTTATCAGGATTTATATCATCTGCTTTTATATAACTTGAATGAAGTAGTGTTAATACCCCTATAGCAATCACAAATAAACCGACAGTTTTACCATTTAATAATTTTGGTATTTTTCTTTTTACTATTATATAACCGCCTATTATTAGAATAAAAATCAAAAATAATGCCCATAATGTACCAAATAAAAAACATGAAAAGCCTTTTATAAAATCAGCGACTGGTCCAAAAGGACAAAGGCCTATGATTGCTATTAAAACAAGCATTATTCCTTTTAATTCTATTATATATCCACTTTGTTCAGTGTTTTCTTCTTTCCTTTTCTTTTTCTTTGCCATAAGTACCTCCGATGAATTATATATAAATATTATATCATATTTTAAGCATAAATTTATTATTTTTATTTACTTATTAAAAATAATTAACAAGTTTACCTTACAATATATATCATACTATAAAATTATTAAAATTCCTTTTTTATAATAAAATGTATTCTTTTAAACTTTATTAGATAAAATATCTTCAATTAAATTTGAAACACTATCATATTTATTATTACAAATATTTTTTAATTCTTGTTTAGAATTTTTCATACAAAAGCCTTTAAAAGCTTTTACCATTTCTAAATCACTCAAACCATTACCTATTGTATATATTTCATTATTATCTAATTTTTCAATGCATGATATGTATTTAATTGCATTATATTTATCTGCTTTTTTTGATACTATTTCTATAGCTCTATCATTACATACAGTATAATAATTTATTTCATCGTTATAATTACTTAATAGATTTAATATATATTTAACATCTTCAATTGTTTTATACATAACATGAATCTTAGTTATATTAGTATTATTTAATGTTAGCCGACTTTCTAACATAGAACAAGAGAAACTATTAATTATAGTTTTTTTATTCAATATTTCAATTATATTGTTTTTTAAACTATTATCTATTGTAATATTATAAATTATTTTATTACACTTAATTATAGTTGCTCCATGATTTATAACTAAATAATCATAATTTATTTTATACAATTTTTCTTTTTTATTAAAATCGTAATATGATCTTCCTGTAGCAATTACAAATAAATTTTTCTTTCTAAATACTGAGGTTAATTCTATATTTTTATATATGTCTTTATCATTTAAATAATATGTTCCATCATAATCACTAACTAACATTTTCATTTTACCACCACATTTATTTTATCACAAAAAAATTTAGAAAGGTAGTTTTCTACCCTTCTAATTCTTCTTCTATTCTAATAAGTTCATTATACTTACAAATTCTATCAGTTCTAGACATAGAACCTGTTTTAATTTGTCCTAAATCAAGTCCAACAGCCAAATCAGCAATTGTTGTATCCTCAGTTTCCCCGCTTCTATGGGAAATAACTGTATTATATCCATTCTTTCTTGCCAAATCAATTGTTTCAAGTGTTTCCGTAATTGTGCCTATTTGATTTACCTTAAGTAATATTGCATTCCCAGCACCCATATCTATACCTTTTTGCAAACATTTCTTATTTGTTACAAATAAGTCATCACCTACAAGTTGTATCTTATTACCTAACTTTTCAGTAATCTTTTTAAATCCATCCCAATCATTTTCATCTACTGGATCTTCTATTGATATAATTGGATATTTGTCTACTAATTCACTATAAAAGTCTATTAACTCATCAGTTGTTAATGTTCTTCCTTCACCTTTAAGTATGTATTTCCCATCTTCATAAAATTCAGATGCTGCAACATCTATTGCAAGATTTACATCTACACCTGGAATATATCCTGCTTTTTTTATTGCTTCTATAATAAGTTCAAAACCTTCTTTATTATTTTTTAAATTAGGTGCAAATCCTCCTTCATCTCCAACTCCTGTTGAAAGTCCTTTCTCATTTAAAACTTTTTTTAGTGTATGAAACACTTCTGAACCTACCCTTAATCTTTCTTTTATAGTATCTCTATTTGGTATTATCATGAATTCTTGAAAATCTAAATTATTGTCTGCATGACTTCCACCGTTTATAATATTCATCATAGGGCGAGGTAAAGTTTTTCCATCGCCTATATATTTATAAAGTGGTTTGCCTTCAGCAAGTGCTTGAGCTTTCATTACAGCCATAGATACACCTAATATTGCATTAGCTCCTAATTTAGATTTAGTATCAGTTCCGTCAAGATGAATCATCGCATAATCAATTGCTTTTTGATCTTTTGAATCCATTCCTATAACTAAATCTCTAAGTTCATGGTTTACATGAGATACAGCATTTAATACACCTTTTCCCATATAACGAGTTCCACCATCACGCATTTCTAATGCTTCCCTAACGCCAGTTGATGCACCACTAGGCACGGCAGCTCTACCCAATATCCCGTTTTCTAATATGACATCTACTTCTACTGTAGGATTACCTCTAGAATCTAATATTTCTCTACCTATAACATTTTTTATTTTCATTTCAATCTTCCTTTCATTTCTTCATTATCAATACTAGAGTATGTATTTAACATATCAAAATTATATTGACTCCTTCTTTTTAGTACATCATCTTTTATTTTAAATTCATCTAAAATTCTATATTCTATATTTTTATTAATTCTCGTTATCAACATATCAACTATTATTCTATCTTTTTCAATGAAAATATCAGCACATATGCTTCTATTTTCATGTTCTATTTTACTTCCTATTGTTAATGATCCATTTGCCTTTATATGATTCCCTTGCCTTTTTAAACTCATTTCTATAATTTCGCACTTTTTTTGATTTGAGACGCAGTACCTACTGTCACATAGCTCTTTACAATTTCTAAGTATATTTAAATAATAATTTCTTTCATCCATACTCATTCCCATATATGGAAATTTTTTCTCATCAATTAATGTATTATATAAATTATTTTTCATATTCTATACTGTTTACTATTTCTTTAAATTTATTACCACGCTCTTCAAAAGAATTAAATTGATCCCAAGATGCACAGGCAGGACTCAAAAGTATAGTATCGCCTTCGTTAGATATACTATATGCACATTTTGTGGCTTCTATTAAGTCTTCTACAACCATACAATCTATATTGTTTTTAGTTGCAAAGTCTTTAATTCTATTTTTTGTTTGACCATAACAAATTATGTGAGTTACATGCGATAAATCATCACTTAAATCTTCAAATGAATGTCCTCTATCTAGACCACCTAAAATTAGTATTGTTGGTGTATCAAATGAGTTTAATGCAATCTCAGTTGATTTAACATTTGTAGCTTTAGAATCATTATAAAAGTTTCTTCCATTTATTTTTGCAACAAATTCTATTCTATGCTCCACTCCAACAAATTTACTAAGTACATCTTTTATCTGATCATTTGTTATTCCAATTTGTTTAATTGCTATTAACGCACACATTATATTTTCATAATTATGTATACCTTTTACTCTTATATCATCTAAAGTGATTACTTTTTCATTATCATAATAAATAGCATCATCTTTTATATATGCTTTAGATTCTTTATCATCGTTACTAGAAAAATATAATTTATTAGATTTAATATTTTTTGTAGTTTCATATACATCTTTATTTGTTTTATTTAAAATAGCTATATCATCCTTTGTATGATTCATAAATATTCTTAATTTATGATTTATATAATTTTGATAATCTCCAAAAAAGTCTATGTGAACTGGAGTAAGATTAGTCAAAATACTTATATTAGGTTTAAAATCATAACAATCGTGAAGTTGCTGAGCAGAAATTTCAAGGACTACTATATCATTTGGCTTTATATTCCCAACTATTTGCGAAAATGGATATCCTATATTCCCCCCTAAGTGTGTCCTTTTCCCTGTAGCTTTAGCAAATTCATAACAAAGTGTTGAAGTTGTTGTTTTACCGTTTGACCCTGTTACAGCTATTATAATTGCACCTTTAGGTAAAAAATGATATGCAACTTCAACTTCATTAACAACCTTTATACCTAACTCGTTAGCTTTTAATATTAATGGGTGATCATATCTTATTCCAGGATTCTTAACAACAAAATCAAAACTTTTATCCAATAAATTTGTTGGATCATCACATTTTATAAATGATACTCCAAGCTGTTCTATTTCTTTTATATGATCTATATTTTGTTCATTTTTATCGGTTATAACTATTTCATTATTATATTTACCAAGCAATTTACAAACCTCGTAACCGCTTCTAGCCATACCTAAAACAAATATTTTCTTATTTTCAAACATTAATATACCTCCATAATATTATATGTGACAAACAGCCCCTTTTTCTTTATAATAATACTGTATTCCTCCTGTAGTTAAATTATTATTAACTATGTAATCTTCATTTATATATCCATTTAATATCATTTTTTTAATATCTACATTTTCCATATTTATGAATGATTTTATTTTAATCTGATCATCTTTATAGCTTATATTAAAATCATATCCTCCATATATATCCTTAAAATTACTATATTCTAAATTTTTATATTCATTAAAATAATTCAGAATGTATTCATCAGTAGATTTATATAATTCTTCTTTTTCTATTTTAGTTACATAACTATTTTTATAATATATTTTATATATAGAATTTTGTGTATAATTTTGTTCTTTATTCTCTAAATCTATTGTACATACAAAATATTTTTCTTTTCCACATCCTGTAATTAAAAACATAAAAATTAATATTATTAAACTTATTTTTTTTATCATTAAACCACCTAATTTTATTATATCACTTTTTATATTTTAATGAAAAGATTAAAAATTATAAATAATGTATATGATTAATTTTTATTTATTTCTATTTTTGAAGACATAAGTTTACTTATTAACTTTCTGTTTATTTTAAGTTCACTATCAACATTTAAAGATATATCAACAACTTCCCATATAGCAACCCATCCAGATATTATAATTATTTCTTTTATAACATCATATTTTATAAATGTTGAGAAAATTAGAAAAATAATACCTATGATAAAAAATATAATTTGCTTATTATTAAGGAAATTATCAATTTTTTTTGATTCTTTATAAGCTTTAAATAAGCCTTCTTTTATAAGTTGTTCAATATTATTTATTTTTAAATTTGTTTTTACTACTACATTTACATCTTCATTTATAAATTTAGTTTCTCTTATTAAGTAATTTATTAAATCTTTAGATATATTGTTACTATATTTTTCATATAAATCAGATTCATTCTTAATATACAAAGTTATTGTTTTCACTATATCACCTATATTAGTATAACATAAATAGTAAAATAAAAATAGTAATTTAATGTAAACTCATTTGAAAACCATAAATTAGCCAATAAGCATTTATAATGTTTTAAAATTTCTTATTAATAAATTAGAATAAGATGTGACAATATATATTAATGCTTAAAAGCATTATACTCATGCTGTATCCATGTCATTATAACTTTAACTAAATAGATCTCCTCTTCAAGCGTTAAATCTTTATTTTTAGGTATATGATGCCATTTATATATACATCCTCTGCAACAAGTAGCAGTCGCATGCTGCGCTACAAATACCGGATGCCCTTTCATTGGAGTTTGTTTTCCATCATTTTCTATGAATTTATTAGATAGCCTTCCATCTACAAAATTAAAAGCATGCTCTTCTATTACATTTAATCCTTTTTTATCTATATAATCTATATCTTTTTGTTTAAGATGAAAACCACCTCTAAATTTAGATTTTGAAAGTTTATCTAATATTTTATTTACACTATCCATATTTTCACCAAAATTATTATATCAGATATCTCTGTTTAATAAAATAAAAATATTATAAATAAATTTAGATTAAAAAAAAAAGGCCATTAGTCCTCTTAATTAAATCCAATATTATTAAGCAACTTCTTAAAGCAATTTATATGCATTTCTTCATCTTCGATTATTCTTGATATAGTTTTTCTTACATATTCATCATTTATTACATTAATATCGTATTGGTACTTTGCAATAGCTTCTTGTTCTATTTTTATATCACTAAGTAACATATCAACAATATTTGTTGTATAATTCACATAATTGCTACTCCAATATGTCTTTATATTATTGTTATTATTAAATATAAACTTAGGATCTATTCCAAGTAATTTTATTGTTTCACCAAGTAATTCTAAATGCTTCATCTCTACCATAGCAATTTGAGATAAAGTTTCACTAAATTCATTATCTACATTAAATTTTTCAAACTTTTGATAAACATACTGTGTAATAGACGAAAGTTCACTGACTATTCCACTATAATCTTGAAGTAAAATATTAGCATACTCAATATTAGGCCTTTCTACTTCTACCTTAGGATAAGGTTTATCTACCCAACACTTCATAATATCACCTAATTAATATTATTCAAGTGTTTGCTTTATATTAAATTTTTTTATTTTCAATAATTTTTTATCTATATCATTTTCAAAGCATTTTTGTCTTTTAAAGATTCAATCTTGCAACAAACTACTTATAGCTAAACTCATAATTTATATAATATACTAACCTAGTTTATCACCATTTGAAACATTCTTATCTGGAATAATTAGCACTACACCTTCATTACTATAAGTTCCTAACACAAGTACTTCTGAAATAAAATTGGCAATTTGCTTAGGCGGAAAATTAATTACTGCAAGTATTTGTTTTCCTACTAAATCGCTTATATTATAAATATCTGTTATTTGAGCAGATGATTTTTTTATACCGATACTACTTCCAAAATCTATTTCTAATTTGTAAGCTGGTCTTTTTGCTTCATCAAATTTTTCAGCATTTATAATCGTCCCTACTCTAATATCTAATTCCATAAAATCTTCAAAATTTGCCATATAGTCACCTTTACTTTAACACTCATCTATTTCAAATGGATCTACATGTATTATAGTCAGATATATTTCATCTAACTTTTTAACAATTTCTTTTTCCAGATTATCAGCTATTTTGTGACTTTCAAATGTAGACATATTTCCATCTACATATATTGTAAATGATATCTGATATTTATATCCTACTGGAGTTGAATTAAAGTGTATTACTTTTTTTACTTCGTTATGTTTTTCAATTATTTCATATACCTTTTTCTTTGTTTCAATTGATATAGATTTATCCATAAGTACATCATAACTTTCTTTAAATATTTTTATTGATGTTATTATCATCCATATAGATATAAGTGAACCTATAACGCCATCTAAAAAATATATATGATATAGAGCAAATATACAAGAAATCAATGTACCAAATGTGATAAAACAATCGTTTCTATGATCTTTAGAATTAGCTTTTATAAGTAAATTATTATACTTTTTAGATATATTATTTGTATATATAAATAGACTAAATTTAATTATAATTGTTATTATACATACCACTACTAACCATATAGAAAAATCCAAAACACTATTATTTATTATTGAATTAAAAGAATTCTTAAATACAAATAATCCCATTAATATCATTGCTATACTTATTAACATTGAATAAATGTACTCTGCTTTACCATGTCCCAAATTATGATCTTCGTCCGAAGGAATACTTGCTACCTTATTACCTATATAAGTAAATACGCTAGATATTATATCACCAGCGCTATTAAATGCATCCGCTATCATAGCATGACTATTTGTAACAAATCCTATCATTGATTTTATAATAAGCAAAAAAAGATTACCTAGTATTCCTAAGATACTTGCTATTTTTACTTTCTTAAATCTATCCATAAACACCTTCCATATATAAATTCTCCTTTATCTACTGTTTTCATATTATCTGCAAACATAAACTCATATAAATATATGGGTTTATTAACCATTTATTTTTTACACATTACTCTTTCATTAATTTTTGTAATTCAATTATAACATATAAAATTTTAAAAAATATATAATTTTCATAAATTTATTAAAAATACTCCTATTAATATAAGTATACTAGAAATTATTTTTTTCAATAGATTATTTCTCTCATTTAAAAATAAAAATCCCAACATTATACTTAGTATAACTGATAAACTAGAAAGAGGCGCGACTACACTTGAATTTCCCAATTTGTATGCTTTTATCTTAACTATCATCATAAGTGAAAAACAAATTCCTGTTATAAATAAACTCGATTTATTTTGATATTTATATTCTAATAACAAATCTTTAATCTTAACATGTTCTATTAAAAAGATAATAAATGCTGGAGTAAATATCGTAAATAATACATAAATTGCAAGATTAAATTGATTAGAATAGTTAACATCTATAATCATACCTATAGTCATGCATATATTAGCAATTATTCCAAGTAATACATACCTATCTATTTTAAGTATACCTTTTCTATAAAATACTAATACATTACTAAAAATGATTAAAAACGCTCCTATTATTTTATTTGGTATAAATGGTTCTTTAAAAAATAATATGCCTATTAATATCATAAATACTGAAGGTAATTGTTTTATAATTATATATGTTGATGACTCTACTCCACTTCGTGATATTGTTGAAAGTCTATTATGCAATGTATAAAATATTATAGCAATAAAAAGAAAAATATACACACTTATATTATTAGAAAATTTAAATTCGAAAAACGGAATTAAAGGTATACATATAACTGATGCAATAATTTCTAAAAGTACCGTTAAAGAAGCACTACTTGTCATGTGGTTAGTACATATTTTATAATTTTGATTAAACAATATAGTAAAAAAAATATATAAAGCAACATAAAATTTCCAATCACTAAACATAATATAACCACCTGTTATATTATATTATTTAGTAAAATATAGTTGATTTATACATTACTTATCATATTCATCTTTAAAGCTTGTATAAATACCATTTTTCTTTACACCAAGTACACAGTTTAAGTTTACATTATCTAAAGCTTTAAAAATGTTGTTATCAACATTCTTATTAATTTTTCTTAATTCTTTTATAAGGCATTTTATCTCTTTTCGTTTGCTATCAGAATTATCCAAAGAACAATTTTCAGTAAATCTACAAGCACAATTTAAAAATGTTAAATTATTGAATTTCTTCCATGATAATATATCTTGCTCTTTCACTAGATAAAGAGGTCTAATAAGTTCTAATCCTTCAAAATTTTTGCTATATAATTTTGGCATCATTGTTTTTACCTCAGAGCCATAAAACATAGAGAGCAGTGTCGTTTCAATTACATCATCAAAATGATGTCCTAAAGCAATTTTATTGCATCCTATATCACGAGCTTTACTATACAGATACCCTCTTCGCATACGAGCACACAAATAACAAGGATTCTTCTCTATTTCAAATACAGTATTAAATATATTACTTTCAAATATTTCAATTGGTACATTTAATTTTTTAGCGTTTTCTATAATTAAATTCTTATTTTCTTTAGTATAACCTGGATCCATTACCACATAATATGCTTCGAAAGGAATTTTACCATGACGTTTTAATTCTTGAATACATTTAGCAAGTAAAAATGAATCCTTGCCACCGCTAATACACACCATAATTTTATCATTTTCATTTATTAATTCGTATTCCTTTACTGCTTTTATAAATCTAGACCATATTTCTTTTCTATATTTTTTTATTATACTTTTTTCTATATCTTTATACCCTTCCATACAACTCCCTCAAATCAAACAACAATATTATAACATACACTATATAAAAAAGAAACCAAACTATGTTGGTTATACTTTATAAATCATTTAATTTATATTTTTATTTGTTGTTTCAAAATCAATATTTAATGACATTAGTTCTTTTTTATCAACTTATTTAAATCTTTTTGTTATTTTAACACTTTTTCAAATTTACTATATGTTTCTTTAATCATATCATCAGTTAAATCCATATAACCATCTGTTTGAAGCTCACTTACACCTGTAGTTAAGGAAATGCCTTTTCCTCTTTCTACTCTAACAACATTAGGTGCATATATTCTAGCTTCATTTGCTGATATCGCCTTTCCATCTTTATTGGTTAACTTATAATCACTTAAAACATCTTTAAGTAAATCTATTAACTTATAGTATCCTTTAGTTCCTTCCTTCGTAGTTTGTAATTCTCCATCTTCATTTACAACAATAGTATCTCGTATATCACTAACATCTACATAATAAATTTTATCTATATTTAGATTTTTTGAAACCTCTATAAGTGTCGGTAAAACACTTCTACACCATGGGCAAGAATTAAATCCAAAATATACTATAAATGACTCTTTATTCTGTAACATATCTACTAATTCATCAGCAGTTTTATATATAAATGGATTGTCTTTAGGTATAGATATACTTCTATATTTTTTACCGTTATTCTCATTAGATTTATTATTTAAAGACTCGTATTCTTCTTTAAATTTCAAAGAATCACTATTATTAATTTTACAAGCGGTTATTGTTAAAACAAGTAACATTGAAATTACAACATATAAAATTTTCTTCATTCCATCCCTCCAGTTATATGATACAACAATTTATTTTTTAAAACAATAAACTAGAGGTTGAATTATCTCAACTTCTAGTTGAATTAGTTACAATCCTCTAAAATTAAAGGAATTTTATGATACACTTCTTTATTATCTAAAGTAATTGCCTCTATTTCTAAATGCAATGCGTTTTTTTCATACATTTTACAAGATTTAGATAAATGTTCAATATTAAAAGTTACTTTATTTAAAAATTCTTCAAGAGTAATTTGTCCATTATAATTAAAACTATCTATAACTGTTTTAGTATCATTATTATTTTGATATAAAGTACAATTTATTTTTTTGTATATTGTATCATCGTTATCTCCACAGTATGTAATATTTGATATATATATATAAGTCTTTGAATCATTGTACGCAATAGAACCAAAAAGATTAAAATCTTCACATGCCGTAGATAATGATTTAAAATTAAAATCATCAGATTTACTCTTAAATATATTTATAAATAGCAATATTAATAAAGCTATTATTAATATAATAAATACTATGAAAATTCTGTTGAATTTTTTTTTATTTCCTTTTAAAAGTTCATTCATATCTATATTATAATCATTACATATTTCTTTTAATATTGATATATCTGGAATGCTTTTCCCTGTTTCCTTGTTCAAATGACACATCATCAATACTATTATTATTTGGGGAGATTATGGCTTTATAATCTCCACCA
>CANPYQ010000015.1 GCA_947588865.1 uncultured Bacilli bacterium | reverse complement strand
AGAACTATTTTTAGTCCTCTATCTCGATTCATTTATCATTAGTTTTTGGTTTCACCAACACTACTTGACATTGAACCATTATTTAATTTTATATTTACCTGTATCTTCATCATCATGCATATTTTTTGGCTGAGTTTTTATACCAATAGGCTCATTTAAACTATTTTTAATTGAACCAAATTTCTCGGATAAATTATCTGACAATCTTTTAAACCAACTGTTTTGTTTTTTATTAAATAAATTTCTTAATTCTGAAATAAGTTCATCTCTTGATATATAGTATCCATTAGGTAGGTTGGTATTCAAATTATTAGTAACTAACATCTCTTTTTGTTTTCCGGCACCTTTAATGTATAATTGTTGTTCTGTTAGCCCCTTTTCCTCTCTGTTTTTTAACATAATTGAACTACATTTTTTTAAAGCTTTCTTCAATTTTCTTACATCAAATTTAGTTAACCATTTATGTTTTTTGCCTATGTTTTCCTCTATAATTTCTTTGCCTTTACTATTAACTGCTATTTTTCCACCATTTTTTAGTTCATCAACTATAGCAAACTTTTGCCCTTTACTGCTTTTATAATATATATCTAAAGCATTATTTATTTCATCTATATTGACATATTGTCCTGATGGAATCTCACATATTAAATTGCCTGCAAGATCATCTTCATTAAGCCCTATCGCTTGATTATATTTATATTTAGTATCATCTTTTGATTTTTCACTTAAATAATATCCGGAATTATTTTTCTTTAAATCTGAGTCAAGTTTTATAGCATGCATATCTTGGCAAACATGATTAATTATATCATCACACATAACAAGACTTAAATCTTTTACACTTTCAGCAACAAGAAGTTGTCTTTTTTTATTTAATCCATATAATTTTGCTTGATATGCTGAAGATAAATCTTCACCAAACACTTCTTTATTTATCTTATCATTTATATTATCTAAATCAAAATCTGGATTATTATCATTATTATTATCGTTATTGTTATCATTATTACCTTTTATTTTTTCTTCTAAAAGTTGAACCTCATGTTCCATACTTTCTAAAACAGTTTTAATAATATTTAATTTTTCTTTTATATCTATAATCTTTTTATAAATATCATCTCTAGTATCATATATTTTTTTCCAAGATTTACCATTTAAAGGAATTCCATTCTCATCATATATATATTTAAAATCTGATAAACTTAAATCAGGGCTATTAAGCCTATCATTACATTCTTTTAATTCAATTTCCAATTGATTTTTATTAAACATTAAATTTTTCGTAATATCATTTTTTATTTTAATTAAGTCTAATTTGAGATTTTCCTCAACAGATTCTAAATCTTTCTTTAATTCATTTTCCTTCTTTTGATATGCTTTTTCTAAATCATTTCTTATCATAGCTATATGATGAGGTGAAACCGAAGAATTTAAGTAATTTTCATTAATAAAATCTTCTATTTCTTTATTTTTTCTTTTTCTTAATGAAACAATCCTTGTTTTAATTATATTTCGATTTACATTAGATGACTCATCATTATAAAAGCTTTTTATTTCCTTTAGCTTATCATAATAAGGTTTCATAATTTCAACTAAATTTTCCAACATTATATCCCCTCCATAAAAATATTGTGTGTATTCTAACATGTTTTTTTATTTATGTCAAATTTTCATCATTATTATTAATTGTAAGTCTACTAAGAACATAGTCAAGTTCATCATTATCTTTAATTTCTTCTAAGACAATATTACCATTTTCAAACTTCTCAGTAGCTATTAATATTTCTAATGGTTTAGAACTGGTCATTAATATCACATAATTTATATTATGCAATTCAAGTTTATTAACAATAACATATTCCTTGTTATTATCCAATTTTACTAATTGTCCCTCTTCAATCATCATACTCACCCCTTTAATCTATATATTTACAATCTAAAGAATAATCATCAAGTACTGTATACTTTAAAGAATCATTAATTACTTCTTTGCCAGTCTTAATATTTATTAAATTACCATTAACACTTTCATAATTAACTAATTTTTCTACACTTATATCTATTGTACTACCTACTTGTGATAATTCACCATAATTACTCATATTAGAATATATATACGACCTACCGGCTAGGCAAATTGTTTCAATCATTTCATTATATTCTTTTTCATCATCATCTTTTGCCATATTTAAAAAAGATGGAAAGCTAACTAAAAAAATTGCAGCCAAAACAGCGATTATAGCTATAAGTTCTACCAATGTAAATCCATTCTTTTCCATCATATCACCTATCATCAATATTATACAAAAAAAAAATTACTTTTACAAGCATTTTTAGAAATTCTATAATAAGTTTTTCATTATTATCATGTTATAAAATTTCGAAATATTAAATATTAATCTTAAATATTTTTAATTAATTGTTCTCCCCATAAATAAAAAAGATTAATTATTAATCTTTAAGCACGAGATGCATACTTACCATCAGCAGTATAAATTGATACTACCTCATCCTGCTCAATAAATAATGGAACTCTTACTACTAATCCTGTCTCTAATGTCGCATCTTTAGTAGCGTTATTAGTAGTATTTCCTTTCACTGCAGGTTCAGTTTTTATTACTTTTAAATCTACTTGAGCTGGCAAGATTATACCAAGTAACTCACCTTCGTAAAAAGATATTAAAACGTCTAAACCTTCTTTTAAGTAATTAACACTATCTCCTAGTTGATCTTTAGTTAAATCAATTTGTTCATATGTTTCCATATTCATAAAGTTATAAGAATCTCCATTAGAATATAAAAATTGCATTCCTACCTTTTCTACCATTGCTTTTTCAAGTTTTACTCCTGAATTAAATCTTTTTTCAACTATAGAACCTGTTCTTAAATTCTTAAGTTTTACTTGAACAAACGCAGCCCCTTTACCCGGTTTAACGTGAGAAAACTCTAAAACTGTATAAATATTGTCTTCAAAAAGTATTGTCATTCCATTCTTTATATCATTAACATTAAACATATTTTCCTCCTTCTACTTTATTTATTTTTTATTTAGTTTCTTTGTGAAGGGTATTTTTGTTACATTTTGGACAGAATTTATTTAATTCTAATCTATCTGTAGTATTTCTTTTATTTTTTTCAGTACGAAAATTTTCACTATTACATTCAGTACATTTTAAAGTTATTCTAGCTCTTGCTTCTCCTTTTTTTGCCATAGTATCTCCTCCTTTTTTGACATTTCCAATATATTATAGCAAATTATCCATAAATTTCAAAGTATTTTTGGCTAACTTTTTGACTTATTCTCATATTTACATGACTCATATTGTTATAAGGTACTTCTTCTGGGGCTACATCTGGAGATATTACAGTAAATACAACTTCAGGATCATCATATGGAACAAAGGCTGAAAAAGTTGCAGTTGTAGTAGCAGTATCTATAACTCCATCCCCATCTGTATCTAAGAAGCTTTGGGCTGTTCCCGTTTTACCTGCCGCTTTTTTAGAAAAATCTATATAACCTGATCCTGTTCCTCCAGGAGCTAAAACTTGTATGAAGCCTTCTTTTACTCTTTGTAAATATATATCTTCAGTATTTACCTTATTTAAAACTTTTGGCTCCGTTTCATATATAATATTTGATAATGAATCTCCACTTGATGAAAAAACTGCTTTAAGCAAATATGGTTGCATTCTATAACCATTGTTTGCTATAGTTGACATATATTGCGAAATTTGTATTGGCGTATAAGTATCATACTGTCCAATTGAAAAATCTAATAACAATCCAGATATTCTACTAGTTCCCTTATATCCTAAAGACTCATTTGGTAAGTCGATTCCAGTAATAACTCCTAAACCAAATTCAGAAAAAGTATCTCTATATATATCAAAAGCACCTTCATCTATAGATAATGGACCATTATAAACATAATTAGCTTTTCCTACTTTAATAGCTGTCTGAAACTGATATGTATTAGACGAATATTTTAAAGCATCAACATCATTTATATTTCCATATTCTCTAAATGAACATTTAAGTGGAGTAGCAGCTATTTTTATGCAAGCATCATTTCTAATTTCACCTATTTGAAGAGCACCAGTATTATATCCTACTATGTGTGATGCACCTTTAACTATTGAACCTGGTGTAACTGACGATGTTATTACTCCAGGAGTATAATCAACTATCGTATAAACTCCATCTTCATTTTTAATAATTTGTTTTCCTGCCATGGCAAGTATCTCACCAGTTTTTGGATCATTTATTATTACATAAGATTTATCAAAATAATCTGTATAAAATTCATTTTTTGCTATTATAAGTTCTTCCTCCAGAATCTCTTCAACTGCCTTTTGAAGATTAATATCTATAGTAAGTACTATATCATCTCCTCTAGAACCTTTTGAAATCTCTTTATAACTTCCATCTGGATTAACCTCATATTTAGCTTTTTTCCCCTTTAAATAATCTTCATATTGATATTCGATATAACTTGTTCCAACCCTATCTGTAAGACTATATCCTTTATTTAAATAATAATCCTTTAGGTTATATGGAATTCCACTTGAACTAGTTGAAACACTACCTAGTATTGTTTTAAATACATCACCATATGGATAATACCTGCCCCAATCTAACTTAACATTAAAGCCTGGAATTTTATCTATATTTTCTGCTATTTTAGCATATTCCTCATCAGTAACATCAACATTTTTTATATTTTTTTCAGTATAATAATATCCTTTATTCATTAAATTATATATATAACAAGCCTCTTTATCTTTTTCTGTATATTTTGCTAAATCATCATTTGTGACTCTATCCTTTTTTAACTTTTCTATATCTTTTTTAGAAATTTTTCTAAGTTCCAAATCCTCCCATTCTTGTTTAGTTATTCTATCATCAGATTCATCTGAATTATTCAATATCCAAAAATCTTTTAACATATCTTCTGTTAATTTAGAATAATCAACATTTATATATCCAGCAACTTTATATGCAATATTTATTTCCTCTTTTGTAGTAACATTATTATTTTTTTTATAATAAATTGTTTTTGTTGATATGTTATCAACGATTAAATTCCCATTTCTATCATAAATTCTACCGCGAGGAGCAGAATCTCCTTCAACAATTGTAACAGTAAGTGTATCTAACTGTTCATTGTAATATTTATTTCTTATTATTTGAACATAAAATAATCTTATAAGTAACAATAACATTATTAATATAATAATTATAACTAATATTTTATACCTTTTTTCAATTAATTCTTCTATATTTATTCTTTTTTTATGATATCTATATTTATTTATTTTTCTCTTCATTTAATATTTTATTTAATTGAAAAAAGTACAAAACATGTATTGTTTTTGTCATTAGAATCACCTACTATTATTTTATTCATTATTATATTATTTAATCATATATTATATTGGTGAATATATGAAAAGTTTAATCGGGAATTATGTTGATCAATTGTCAAAAGAAAAATTAAATGAATTTGGGATAAAAAATGATATTTATTTAAGCAATTCAGAACTTGAATATTTACTTAATTTAGTGAAAAATCATTGGCAAGAAATATTACAAGATGAAACTATTTACTTAAAAGAATTAAAAAATAATATAAATGAAAAAAATATTATTAAAATTAAAGATTTATTTCTATATTATAAAAAAAGATATAAAGGATATTTATTTTAATATATCATTTATTAAATCCCCATTAAATTTCTTATTCTTAATCATCTCAATTTCATATTTATATGGGGCTTTGATACCTACATAAGGGGTTTCTAATATTTTAGGAACTCCTTTTATTTTGTCATTATAAATAATATTTATAAGTGTATCAAATCCTATTGTTCCTATGCCTATATTTTCGTGTCTATCTTTTCTTGAACCCAAATTATTTTTAGAATCATTTACATGTATAACCTCTAAATATTTAAGTCCTATTATCTTGTCAAATTCATCTAAAATAGAAGCAAAATTTTTTAAATCATAACCTGCATCATTTAAATGACACGTATCCAGGCATACACCTATTTTATCTTTTAACTTTATTCCATCTATTATTTGTTTTAATTCATCAAAATTTCTTCCTAATTCTGTACCTTTACCTGCCATAGTTTCTAAACATATTACCACATCATCGTTGTCACTTATTGCAGAATTTAATGAATCAATTACATTTTGTATGCCAACATCTATACCGAACCCTACATGACTTCCAGGATGTATAACTAATTTTTTTACTCCTAATTTCTCTGTTCTTGTTATTTCTTCTTTTAAAAATCGGACATTAAAATCAAAATTAGATGAATTAGCTAAATTTATTATGTATGGAGCATGCACCACTACATTTTTTATATCTATATTATTATCTTTCATTAATTTCAATGCTTGAGTTGTTAATTTTTCATCTATTGAAGCTCTTTTAGTATTTTGAGGAGCACCAGTATAGAACATAAATGTATTAGCATTATACGATAATGTTTCTTTTACACTTCCTAATAGTTGTTCATCTTTAGTAAAAGATACATGTGAGCCTATTATTAATTCCATTTAAACCACCTATACTAAGTATATCAAAAAAACGTAACAATTTGAATACGTTTTTAGTTTTTATTTTCAAGCATATCACTCATTATATTTATAAACTGTCCACTTATATCTCCAACTGCATTTAAATAGGCATATAATGCTTGAAGAAATTCCTCTTCATCTAAATCTTCTCTATTTATATTAAGCATTTCTTTATTAAGAAGTATATTAGGAATTATTCCTAACTTTGCACACATTTTAGAATAATTAGAAATTATTTGCTCAATTTGATTTATTATCTCCATTCTTTTATTTCTTAAAGGCAAAAGTTTATAATACTCAATAAGTTCTGAAAAAGCTTCTTTTTCTATTTCCATATCAAATTTTTACCTTTGCTAGGACATCTGTATACTGTTGTTCATATTTAAAATTATTGATGTGATCAATAACGTTTAAAAATCTTTTAGTAGCTACATTCATTTGACTTATTTTTCTTATTTTGTTATTTAATTCATTAAATCTTCTAATATTTATCTCAGTTCTTCCTGATTTCCTATTCTTTATATGTTCTAACCTCTCTTGTTCATTTCTTCCTACCATTTTTCCAATTTTATCATCTATATATCTAATTTCAGATGTAAGAGCATTTATATCATCTTTAGTATAATTAGTATTTAATAAATCACTTAATCTTGCTTGTAATATTCTTTTTTTCTCAATCAATTCCTGAAGATTTTTATCGCTTATCAAATTCATCTCACATCGCCTACCTAATATAATAAATATACTATAAATAGCAAAAATTTTCAAGATTATATAATATAATTTTATTTATTACTAATCAGATTTTTTTATACTCCTATGACCTTTCATTATTTTTTTTATTCCATAAGGATGTGGGAAAGCTATGGTAAGTATTGACTTATCAATTGTTACTATTATGCCTTCACCAAATTCATTATGTTTTATTTTTTCACCAACACTATACTCTTGATTAACGTCAATAATTGTTTTATTCCTTATACTTCCTCTTTGTAATATATTTTTTCTAATTTCTTCTTTATCTAAGTAATTATCACTAATTTCCGCTACGAATCTACTAGGAGGATTGTAGTTATCTTGACCATAAAGAAGTCTCTTTTTAGCGTTTATTATAGTTAAATTTTTTCTTGCCCTAGTTACTGCAACATAACAAAGCCGTCTTTCTTCTTCTATTTCATTTGGGCTATACAAACACATTGAATGTGGAAAGATACCCTCCTCTAGTCCAACTATAAAAACATTATCAAATTCAAGTCCTTTTGCCGAATGAACTGTCATTAAAGTTACTACATCTGTGGTATTTTTATGTTCTTCAACATCTGACACTAAACTTATTTCGTCTAGAAATTCTGATAAGGATACAACACCATAAGTATTTTCAAAGTTTTTTGTAATTGATTTAAATTCCTCTAGATTTTCAAGTCTTCCTTGGGATTCTATAGTATCTTCCATTTCTAACTCTTTTCTAATACCAGTTTTATCGAGTATTAAATCAACTAACTCTGTTAAAGATAAATCTTCACTTAAATCTCGGAGTTCTAATATTAACTTTTTGAACTCTAACTCTTTACCACTTTCTATAGTATTAAATATGCTTTCATTTAATATATTAGCTTTTGTAGTCAAATTTTCCATAGTTTTAAGTCCAATACCTCTCTTTGGAATATTAATAATTCTATTTAAACTTATATCATCGCTTGTATTATATATAAGTTTTAAATAACAAATTAAATCCTTAATTTCTTTTCTATTATAAAAGTAAAAACTACCTACAACCTTATATGGAATATTTTCCTTTAAAAAAGCTTCTTCTATATTTCTGGATTGTGCATTTGTTCTATACAAAACTGATATTTCTTCTAAAGGAACATTATTATGTATCAATTCTTTTATACACGAAACAACATAACATGCCTCATCTTTCTCATCATCACATCTCTTATACTTAATCTTATTACCATCATCATTATCAGTCCAAAGAGTTTTTTCTTTTCTATTTTTATTATTTTTTATTATATCATTTGCAGCTCCTAATATATTCTTAGTCGAACGATAATTTTGTTCTAATAATATTATTTTAGTATCCTTATAATCCTTTTCAAAATTCAAAATATTTCTATAGTTAG
The DNA here is from genome assembly GCA_947588865.1 of uncultured Bacilli bacterium. Lineage (GTDB taxonomy): Bacteria > Bacillota_I > Bacilli_A > RF39 > UBA660 > UMGS1613. The sequence goes on along the minus strand of CANPYQ010000015.1, from coordinate 9,714 downwards.
AGCCCCTAAAACCATATATACTTTGATCTGGATCCCCTACTACACATATATTTTTATACTTAGCTGACAGCATTTTCGTAAGTATATACTGTACTTCGTTTGTGTCTTGGTATTCATCAATTAATATGTATTTAAATCTCTCCTGATAATATTTCAATATTTCTTTATTCTCTTTAAATAAAATTATAGGAAGCATAAGTAAGTCATCAAAGTCTAAACTATTATTTACTTTAAGCTTCTTTTGATATTCTCTATATACACTAACTGTTACCTCATCAATTTCATTATTTGTAAATTTATCTAAATCATCTGGCAACATAAGTTCATTTTTCGCACTACTTATTTTATTTCTTATAGTCTTTGGATTATAAAATTTAGGATCCAGATTCATATCTTTTAATATCCGTTTTATAGTAGATAATGAGTCGTCTGAATCTATTATTGTAAAATTTGACTTATAGCCTAGAATGCCATAATGTCTTTTAATTACTGATAATCCAAAAGAATGAAATGTTGATATCTGCATATATTTTGAACTAATTCCAAGCATTGACTCCACCCTGCTTTTCATTTCGCTTGCAGCTTTATTTGTAAATGTTATAGCAAGTATATTACTTGGATCAATATTTTTTTCTTCTATTAAATATGCTATCTTAGTTGTTAATACTCTAGTTTTACCACTACCAGCTCCCGCAAGTATAATCATAGGTCCATCTGTAGTTAATACAGCTTTTTTTTGTTCTTCATTTAAACCATTTAAATTCATATAATCTACTCCTATAAAAATTATATCAAACAATAGTTTGCCTTTCAATATTTTTTTAAAATATTAACTAAATTTATTCAAATGAATATAATACTCATGAATTAGAGAGGAGAATTTATTTGAAAAAAACTATAATTACTCTAGTAGCTTTACTTATTATTGTGTTGGTAGCTATTGGAATCTTTTATGACAAGGATACTGGTAAATCTAATAAAAAAGAGCTTACTGATATAACAGTTGCTGAAGTTGCTCACAGTATCTTCTATGCACCAATGTATGCTGCAGATTCACTCGGATATTTTGAAGAAGAAGGTCTTGATGTTGAAATAGTACTTACAAGTGGCGCTGATGCTGTAGCTGCAGCAGTAATAAGTGGTGATGCTGAAATTGGATTCTGTGGGAGTGAACAATCTATATACATTTATAAAGGAGGAGCAACTGATTACCTTATAAACTTTGCTGGGCTTACTAAACGAGATGGAAGTTTTATAATTGGAAGAGAAGATAAAGAATTTAATTTAAGTGATTTAAAAGGTAGCCATATAATAGCAGGTAGACAAGGGGGTATGCCTGCCATGACGCTTGCATATACATTAAATCAAAATGGAATATCTCTAGATGATTTAAATTTTGACACATCTATAGCTTTTGCATCTATGACTGGTGCATTTATAGGTGGTACTGGAGATTATGTAACTGCATTTGAACCAACTGGTTTGCAACTTGAAAAAGAAGGAAATGGATATGTTGTCGCTTCACTAGGTGAAATTGGTGGAGAAGTTCCATATACAACATTCATGTCTAAAAAAAGTTATTTAGATAATAATGCCAATATAGCTGAAGGATTTACTAAAGCAATCCAAAAAGGGCTTGATTATACTTTTAATCATACTGATGAAGAAGTTGCTAAAGTGATCCAAGATTACTTTCCTGATACATCTTTAAATGATTTAGTAGAAGTTGTAAAAAGGTATAGAGAAAACGATTCTTGGTATAATACAACTTATATTTCCGAAGAAGGATTTAAAAGAGTACAAGATATAATGATGAATTCAAATGAACTTGATCAATATGTTTCGTATGAAGATTTAGTAAATAATAATTATTCAAAAAAATAGAACTTAATGTTCTAATTTTTTTATCAATTATAAAATTTTTCTTTAATAAATTCTTAATAAAGTAGAAAATCTTTACTATCATCTAATGAATAAAGTAATGGATTATACACTGTTCCTGTAAACCAAACTTCCTTACTATCCTTATCCATTATTATATACATATATGGTTTATCAAAAGTTAAATCTATTTCTTCAACTGGTACTTCATATAAATAATCAAATCTCTCACCTGCACCAGCACCGCCACTCATTGTTGCAGCTGCAGCTTTTATACCGTCTTGTGTAAATTCTATATTAGCTTTATGAATAGTCTTATTAATATATAATGAAGGATCGCTTGAAATGCCTAATAAACTTGAACTATTTGGAGTAAATATTTCTTTTATTCCAAGTTTTTTTAGATCTTCCATTAAATTTAAATTATATTCCATTTTAAATTTTGGAATATATCCAGTAATTTTAGTAACTACCCCTTCTTTAAAATTTTCAGGTTTAAGTTCTTTTAAATTATTTATAATTTTATTTATATCAGATGAACTCGTATTTTTAATATAAGTATTTAAATCCACATTTGTTGGCATAATACCTACATACTGTAAAGTTATACCATCATACTCTTTTAAATCTTTAGCAAATACTTTTACATTATCATCTGTATATAATGAAAATTCAGTAGTTTTATCCTTCTTTTTATAATTCGAATTTATATCTTCGATATATTTATCTAAATATTTATCCATAATTTCATCAGTACTAAGCCCAGTAGTATCATCATATACATAATCAGATACTTTTTCATAAGGGTGTTCAGCTAAATACTCTAAAAATGCCTCTTTAACTGTTTTTCTTATTTCATCTTCGCCTATTTCATTTACTACATTATAATTGTTTAAGGAAGCTGCTATCTCCATACCTGATATATCTTCATCTACATTTTTAAAGTTCCCTTTTTTAATACTTCTATCTGCTACCCAACTAAATTTCTCATGTGGAAAATAAGCATAAACTCCAACGCCTGGATACAATATAAATTTTTCTTCCCATTCCATATCTATTGCAAGTGCATTAATTAAAATTAAATCTTCACTAGATATATCATCAAATAAATTATTTATAAGTCCAAGAGTTTTGTCTCCTACCCAAGAATTCAAATTATCTGGTGTATCAAAAGAATCATAAGATAATTCTGCATTAAATTTATCAGTTAAAATATTAATATAATCTTGTTTTATTGAATTCTTATATGCATTTTTAATAAATATTGCATTTGCAAAAGACATATTCTCACTATTTGGATATTTTTTAACATCGTAAGTTCCTATGATATTTGATATTTCTTCTTTTGCTTTCTCACTCGCACCCTCTTCTAACATTCCTAATGCATATTTTATTGAAAGTGGGCTATATACTTTATTTTCTTCATTATTTTCTTCTTTTAAGAAATACAAGTCAAAATCCCCTAAAGAATTTCCTTTGATCGTATAACTTGTCTTTTTAACTGATTGAGTCGTTTTTTTACTTTCTTTTTTTGGTTTAGTAATAAAAACAACTAATATTATTAAAGCTACTAAAACTATAAGTATTAAACTAGTAATTAATATATTTTTAGAATGCTTATGATTATTGTTGTTTTTGTTTACTTCATTTAAATTACTATTTTCAACCTTGCTTTCACTTTTATTTGTATTTAATTCTTTTTGGTTTAAATTACTCGTTTCAATATTGTTTTGATTAAAATTATTTTCTTCCATAGTTTCCTCCTTTAAAATTAATAGACATCCTATTCTATGTCTTAAGTATAACACACATTCTTTGAAAAATCAAAAAAATTTAATGTTTTAATAAAGGCATTAATTATTGTTTATAAAATAATTAGTTCATAAGATATATCAGAAAGGGGAAAGAAAAAAATATGAATAATGGATTTAATTCACAAGATAGCATTTTAAACAGTGCTATGAAAAAAATTGCACGCGATTCAAAATGTAAACCTCAGTGTATAGGTGCAATTATTGGTCCTACCGGTCCAACTGGGCCTCAAGGAGTTATAGGAGCAACTGGACCTACTGGGCCTCAAGGACCTGTTAGTGTAACAGTTGGAACTACTACAACTGCTGATCCAGGAGAACAAGCTGCAGTACAAAATACTGGAACTGATGAAAATGTAGTTTTAGCATTCACAATACCTCAAGGGCCTACTGGACCTCAAGGAGATACTGGTGAGACTGGGCCTACTGGACCTGCCATTGGTTTAACAGCCTATGCTGGATTATACAGTGAAGCAGGAGGCTCTGTTTCAATCAACACATCAGCTGCAACAGTTACCTTAGCGACACAAATGCCTAATGAAGTATTAACATATGATACTAATACAATCAACATAACAGAAGAAGGAGATTATGAACTTATATACTCGCTAGAAGGAACACCTGGCCAAGCAGGAAATGTTACGATTTCTGTACAAAATGCAGGATCTAATGTAAATGGTACTGAAATCACAAAAAATCTACAAACAGGTCAAGTAAATTCATTCAATGGTGATGTTATTGTATTTTTAAACGAGGGAGCAACTTTGACTTTGGCTTTAACTGGAACTCAAAGTGATACTGTAACACTTAATGCTACTGGTGTAACTGCTAAACTAATAGCTAAAAAATTAAATTAAATATAAAATAGTGTAGATAGTGTAGAAAAATCTACACTATTTTCAATTTACTCAATATATGTCATTTTTAAATTTATCATTGCCTCATAAAATACATTAGAGGTGAAATTATGAATATATATGAAAAAGCCTTGCAAAAAATAAAACAAGATGAAAAATGTAAACCTAACTATTCTATAATATATGTTAATAAAAATAATATAGGACCTACTGGGCCAGAAGGTCCCCAAGGGCCAGTTGGTCCTCAAGGAATTCCAGGAGATTCTGCAAGCATTAGTATAGGAAATGTAGAAACAACAAATTTTAGTAATATAGCTAGTGTTACAGATACAGGAAGTGGGAACAAACATATTTTAAACTTTGTAATACCTCGTGGAACTCCAGGTAAACAGGGTCCTCAAGGACCTACTGGGCCTGCAGGAACAAGTGTTAGTATATTAGGTTCATACTCAAGTGAGGATGAATTAAAAATAGAACATCCTAACGGAAATCCTGGAGATAGTTATCTAGTTGGTAATGATTTATATGTGTGGACATCCAATAATAGTTGGAAAAATGTCGGTGTTATAAAAGGACCTAAAGGTGATACTGGTGAAACTGGACAGCCAGGTCCTATTGGTCCTAGGGGAGAACAAGGCCCTCAAGGCATACCTGGTGATACCGGCCCTATGGGACCACAAGGACCACCCGGTAAGGGTGAACAAGGAATTTCAATATTTGGTGGACTATATGATGAAACTCCTAATCTTATAGTTGCTAGTCCTAGAACCCCAACTGTAATAACTATAGATAATAGACTTCCATCTCTTGGAATTTATTATGGTAGTAATACAATAACAACTAATGTTTCTGGCATATATGAAGTGTCTTATAGGGCATTATTCAGTACAACTAAAGATGATTCTATAACTGTCTTTGTTGCGGCAAATAATTTAAATGTTCCTGGTACAACTACAACTGTTGACTTAAAATTAGGTAATACTCTCCAAGTATCAGGAAGTAGTTTTTATAATGTAAACACAGTAACTACATTTTCATTAGCAATTTTATCTGGAAAACAAGAAAGTTTAAATGTTAATATTAATAATATTATACTCACTATAAAAAAGTTAAATGATATAAGTTAGGAGGTATATATATGGATAATAATGCATATCAAAGAGCTTTAAAAATAATAAAGCATGATGAAAAATGTAAACCAAAATGTATTGGGGCTATTATAGGCCCTACTGGACCTACTGGACCTACTGGGCCTCAAGGTGATATTGGCCCTACTGGGCCATCAGGTGGACCTACTGGACCTACTGGGCCCCAGGGGCCTACAACAATTACAATTGGAAAAACAGAAACAGGAATTCCAGGACAAACTGCCTCTGTTGAAAATATAGGCACCAATGAAAATGTAATTTTAGATTTTGTAATACCACAAGGCCCTACTGGCCCTACTGGAGCAACAGGTGCTCAAGGTATACCAGGATTGCCGGGGCCTCAAGGTACAATGGGACCTCCTGGACCTCAAGGATTACCTGGCGAAATAGGTCCTCAAGGAATTCAAGGCCCTACTGGGCCTGCTGGACCTGAAATAATTGGTGCAGCATATTTGATTTCATTTAATCTTGTAACCTATCCACCTGAAGGTATTACTGTTACTGTAGGATCACGAATACCTATAACAAGAGAAGAAATCGACACTAATAATATAGTAACATTAAATACAAATGATAATACAATAAAATTTAATAAATCTGGATTTTTCAAAATTTCATTTATTGTAAACGCATATGTATTAAATGTAGGAAATACTGTCGATAAATCAAAAGACTTTGTTACAGTAGGATTCAGACGAATTAATACTGATAATACCTATATTGGTGGTAGTGTCTTACTTAGATCTTCATTACCTACACCACTTACTGCTGAGGGAATAATTACAGTCGTTAATTCAAATGAAATTTACGAGCTTGTAAATTTATCAAAAGAGGATATTATATTAAGTTCACCTTCTATTGATGACATAAGTTCAGATTCTTATTTTACAAATTCACTTGCTACTATAATAATTGAATATTTGGGGAGGCCACGAGATGAACAAATATAAAGTTGTGGTTTATGCTATTAGTAAAAATGAAGAAAAATTTGTAGACAGATGGTTTAATTCCATGAAAGAAGCAGATGAAATATATGTTCTTGATACTGGTTCAACTGATAATACTGTAAAAAAATTAAAAGAACATAAAATTAAAGTGACTAAGAAAATTATAGATCCTTTTAGATTTGATGTAGCTCGTAATATTTCTTTAAATCTTGTTCCTAAAGATACTGATATATGTGTTTGTACTGATTTAGATGAAGTTCTACTACCGGGATGGAGAAAAACTTTAGAAAATATTTGGGATAAAAATACTACAAGACTTGCCTATAATTATAATTGGCTCATAGAAGATGATATACCTAAAGTTAATTTTTATACTGAAAAAATTCATACAAGAAATGATTATACTTGGACCCATCCTGTACATGAAGTATTAAAGTATATTGGTTCTAAAACAGAAGTAAAAAAAACAACAGATTCTATTACCTTAAATCACTATCCTGATAATACTAAATCTAGATCAAATTACCTACCGCTTCTTGAATTATCAGTTTTAGAAGATCCAATGGATGATAGGAACATGCATTACCTTGGTCGTGAGTATATGTACTACGGTATGTGGAATAAATCTATAGATACTTTAATTAAACACTTGAAACTCCCTAGTGCCAAATGGAGAGATGAAAGATGTGCTTCTATGAGGTTTATAGCTAGAGATTATCAAGAATTGGGTAGAATAGATGAAGCTAGAATGTGGCTTAAAAAAGCTATAGATGAAGCACCTTACCTTAGAGATCCATATGTTGAAATGGCACTTTTAGAGTACAAAGAGAACAATTTAAAAGAAGTTAAGGAATATTGTTTTAAAGCACTAAAAATAACTACACATGAAAAAACATATATAAATGAAATATCTAGTTGGGATCACACTATATATGATTTACTTTCTATTTGTTATTTCTATGAAAATAGAATTAATGATGCCATATACTACATAGATAAGGCTCTTGAAATAAGTCCTAATAATGAACGACTTTTAAAAAATAAAGAAGTATTCTTTGAATATTTTAACAATATTAAAAGTTCTTAGTTATTCAAACAAACTCAAAAAATTTGATAATACATAAATAGTTTATAATTAAAGGATTGTAATTTGTGATTTACAGATTACAATCCTTTTAATTTTATAATAATTGTTATAATAAGTATTATTCTATATAAATTATTTATTTCTTCAAAATAAAATATTTTCCATATATTGTAGTTTTTACAAAATAAAAATTGGATACAGGAAGAGAAATAGCACTTTATTAAATTTCATAAACCATATAAGTAAAAATCTAAATTTAAACATTGTTAAAATGATATAGCTAAATGTTTGCAAACTTAACTAAATTGTTTTATTTACTTTCTTTAATAAAATATCACTTTATACTAACCTTTAAACTTAAATCACAAGCAATAAATAAGGAACTAAGAATGTTATTTTTATATAAAATTAATCTAATTTTTAGAAAAAATTCATTTGTTATTTATTTCCCTTGCCTTTTTATTTTATATGTGATTGTCATTAACAAAACTAGCGTTTTTTCATAATATAAATTAGTGAGGAGGAATCTCATGAATAATATTTTAGAAATTAAAAATCTAAAAAAAATATATCATACTAAAGATACAGAAACACTTGCTGTAAAAGATTTCTCATTTGATATAAGTGAAGGCGAATTTATCGCAATTGTAGGACCTAGTGGATGTGGTAAATCCACTATTCTTTCAGTTCTTTGCGGGCTAGAAGACAAATCGGGCGGAGAAGTAAAGTTTAATAATGATACCAAAATCGGATATATGTTACAACAAGACTCCCTATTTGAATGGAGAAATATTTTAAATAATTGTTTACTTGGGCTTGAGATTAATAAAACATTAAACGATGAAACTAAAAATTATGTTATAGGACTACTTACTACCTATGGACTTAAAGATTTCATATACAGTTATCCTGATAATTTATCTGGAGGAATGAGGCAAAGAGTTGCACTTATTAGAACACTCGCTACTAATCCTAACATACTTCTTTTGGATGAACCTTTTTCTGCACTAGATTATCAAAGCAGACTTGCTATATCAGATGATATATATAATATTTTAAGAAAAGAAAAAAAAACTATGATTATGGTTACCCACGATATCGCTGAAGCTGTAAGTATGTGTGATAAAGTTATAGTTCTATCTGATAGGCCTGCTAAAATTAAAAAAGTTTATAATATTGAACTTGAAAACAAATCAACACCAATCAATAACAGAAAAGATAAAAAATTTGCTTATTATTATGATAAAATATGGAAGGATATTGATTTCCATGCATAGTTTAGAACACATTAAATATTTAAAAAATATTAAAAAAGATAAGATTATTGTTCTTGTAAGTCAATTTACAATTTTTATTGCTTTTATAATTTTTTGGCAAATATTAGCAGATTTAAATGTTATAAATACATTTATTTTCTCTAGTCCTAAAAAAATACTTGATACTATTATTAACCTATATAATAATGAAAACTTATTAAGTCATATATGGGTAACTGTTTATGAAACCTTTTTAAGTTTTAGCATTGCAACAATTCTTGGTACATTAATCTCTGCTATATTATGGTGGTTCAAAAGAATTCAAAAAATAGTTGAGCCGTATCTTACTATATTAAATAGTTTACCTAAAGTTGCATTAGGCCCTATGATTATCATTTGGTTTGGAGCTGGGATTAAATCTATTATATTTATGGCACTTCTTATATCTCTTATACTTACTATTATAAATGTATACGAGGGATTTAATAGCGTTAATGTCAATAAAATTAAATTAATGAAATCACTAGGGGCTTCCAAATATCAATTGTTTTTTAAACTCATACTTCCCAATAGTATAAATACAATTATAAATGCATTAAAAATAAATGTAAGTATGTCTTTAATCGGGACTTAAGACACATGTCGAGAAAATTATATATTTTTTATGCTAGTTTGCACTAACATTCCAATAAATTTGTAAAGTTTTACCATCTACAATAATCTTATC
>CANPYQ010000014.1 GCA_947588865.1 uncultured Bacilli bacterium | reverse complement strand
TTTTCTCGGCATAAAACAGCATTAATAGATATCATTTATTCTCGTCTTTGTTGCACTTCACTTGAAAATTTTTAAATATTTTATATATTTTTTATTTAAAATAATAATAATTTATAGTAAAATATATGTGGGAGGGTTAATATGTATACACCACTTTATATAAAAACTGATAATAGTTTACAATCTTCACTTATAAAAATAGAAGACTTAATTGTTTTTGCAAAAAAAAATAATATTAAATCCCTTACTATAACCGATAATAATATGTATGGAGTAATGGATTTTTATAAAATGTGTATAAGTAATGATATTAAACCTATAATTGGTCTTGAAATTGTGTATAATAATAAAAAAATAGTACTTTATGCAGAGAATTACTGTGGATATAAAAATTTAATAAAGTTATGCACAATTTCAAGCGAAAAAGAGTTGGAAATAACAGATTTAGAAAAATATTCTAATAATTTAGTGTGTATAACACCTATAGATAGTTTAAGTATATATAGTGATATAAAAAGTTTTTATAAAAATATATTTATTGGATATAAGAATTTAGATGAATTAGAAAATATAAAAGAAAAAAACATTATCTATATGAATGAAACCTTATATTTAATTAAAAGTGACAGGAAATATATAAAATACATAGATGCACTTAGAACTGGGGTTACTGTGGATTTAGTAGAAAATAATCATTTAGATAATTATATACTTTTGGAGGATGAATTTGAAAGTAGATATAAAAATTCTATAGAAAATAATCATCTTATAAGTGAATTATGTAATATACAGATTCCATTTAACCAAAAATTAATTCCTAAATTTATAAACGAAGATGGAGTAGATAGTTTTACATATTTAAAGAAAAAGTGTATTGAAGGCTTGAGGGAACACTTTGGAAATACGGTAAAAGAAATATATAAAATTAGACTTAAATATGAATTGGATGTAATAAATAAAATGGGATTTTGCGATTATTTTCTTATAGTATCGGACTATGTAAGATTTGCTCGTGAAAATAATATAATTGTAGGAACAGGTAGAGGGAGTGCCGTAGGTAGTTTAGTTTCATATTGCCTTAAGATAACAGATGTAGATCCTATAAGATATAACTTGCTTTTCGAAAGATTTTTAAATCCTGAGCGTATTAGTATGCCAGATATTGATATAGATTTTGAACATGAAAAAAGAGAGGAAGTAATAAATTACTGCATAAATAAATACGGTGCTAAAAGGGTAGTTCCTATTATAACATTTGGAACATTAGGCGCTAAACAGGCAATAAGAGATGTTGCTAAAGCTATGGATATAGAACTTGCTCTTGTAGATAGTTTAAGTAAACTTATAGATTCTAGAAAAACATTAAAAGAAAATTATAATGATAATGTTAGAATAAAAAATTTATTAGAAAGAAAAGATGAGTTAAAAGAATGTTATAAAATAGCTATTAAATTTGAAGGACTTAAAAGACATACATCTATACATGCTGCAGGGGTCATTATGTCTAGTGTAGACTTGGATGAAGTAATACCACTTCATAAAAGTTCTGAATTTTATTTAAGTGGATATGATATGACTTATTTAGAAGAAATAGGACTTTTAAAAATGGATTTTCTTGCTATTAAATATCTTACAACTATTCACAATATAATAGATAGTATAAATGAAGAGTATAATACAAATATAAAATTTGATAATATACCTTTAAATGATAAAAAAGCTTTAGAAATATTTAATAGAGCAGATACTATTGGTATATTTCAATTTGAGTCAGATGGGATGATTAATTTCTTAAAAAGACTTAAAGTAACAAGCATGGATGATCTTTTTGCTGCAATTGCTCTTTTTAGACCAGGGCCAATGCAAAATATATCTACATACATAAATAGAAAAAATGGAAAGGAGAAAATAGATTATTTAGATTTATCCTTGGAACCAATACTGAAATCGACTTATGGGATTATGATATATCAAGAACAGATTATGCAAATAGCTCGTACTATGGCTGATTATACATTGGGAGAAGCTGATATCCTTAGAAAAGCTATGAGTAAAAAGAAAAAAGATATATTATTGAAAGAAAAGGAAAAATTTACAACTAGAGCTATAGCTAAAGGATATAGTGAGACCCTAGTCAATAAAGTATATGATTATATGATTAAATTTTCAGAGTATGGATTTAATAAATCACACTCCATTGGGTATTCGATAGTTGCATACAAAATGGCTTATTTAAAAGCACATTATCCTAAAAATTTTATAACATATTTACTTTCAATGGAAATAAATGATGATATTAAAACAAAGCAATATGTATATGAGGCTAAAAAAAATAATATAGAAATACTTTTGCCAGATATAAATTTAAGTGAAAGAAAGTATAAAATAGAAAATGATGGAATTAGATATCCTCTATCAAGCATAAGAAATGTTGGAGTGTCTTCTAGTGAATTTATAATTAAAGAAAGAGAAAGAGGAAAATTTAAAGATATATATGATTTTATAAAAAGATGTTACGGTAAAAGTATTACATCTAAAACACTTGAATCGTTAATATATGCGGGGGCATTTGAAAGCTTTGGATATAATAAAAAAACACTTATTACTAATTTAGATTTAATTATTAATTATGGAGAATTAATAAAAGATTTAGATAGGAGTTTAGCCTTAGAACCTGAAATACAAAAAGTAGAGGAATTTACAAAAAAGCAACTTATGGAATATGAATTTAATGTATTTGGGTTATATTTAACAAATAATCCTATAACTGAAACTAAGATTAAAAGAGGAAATAACATAAAATTAAATGAACTAGAATCTTATTTCGATAAAAGAATATCTATTATTATTAGTGTAGATAAATTGAAAGAGATAGGTACATCTAAGGGTGAGAAAATGTGCTTTATAACAGGTAGTGATGAGGTAGCAACTACTGTAGTCGTAATGTTTCCAAAAGTATATGAAAAAAATAAAAATTTGAGTCATGGAGATATAATTGAAGTTAAAGGTAGAGTAGAAAAAAGATTCGATGAATATCAAATGGTTGCAAACGAAATAATAAAATTATAAATGTACAGAGATACTATTTAATATAGATTAAACTAATGATAATAATAGAAAATTAATATATATTAATGAGCTTATATAAATATTCTACTATGAAATAAATAATAAAAGTAATTTATAAAAATAAAATAAAGTACTTTTTTTTTATAGGTTTTTAATGTATAATATTCATAAGATAGGTGATGTTATGTTAGGTAATATAATTGGAATTCAAGATAATATTGTATTGTTGAAATTAAATATTAAATTAGAGGAAATGCAAAATATTATAAACTTATATGTATTATTTGAAGATAGTCACAGAAATATAATAGGAGAAATTATTGATATAAAAAATAATATTGCAAGTATTAATCTTTTAGGCGAATTCAATAATGATCAGTTTAGTTTAGGTGTTTCTAAAAAACCTTCTTTTTCTGCAAAAACCAAGCTTATATCTAAAGAAAAAGTAAAATTTATATTAGGAATGCCTAATTATGATGAAAAGAAAGATTTATACATTGGTAAAAGTCCTATTTATGAGGGAATAGATATTGGAATTGATATTAATGATTTTTTTAGTAATCATTTTGCAATTTTTGGATCAACTGGAAGTGGTAAATCATGTAGTGTAGCTCGCATTTTTCAGAATTTATTTGAAAAGAAACAATCAGTTGCATACAAGGCAAGTATTTTAATATTTGATGCATATGGAGAATATCATTCTGCATTTGCTGACTTAAATAAGAAAGTTCCTGAAATAAATTTCAAAGCTTATACGACAGATGTTAACAATGAAGAAGTGCCTAATATAAAAATCCCATTATGGTTACTTAATGTAGATGATTTAGCCTTACTACTCGAGGTGGATAGCAAAAGTCAGTTGCCAATAATAGAAAAAGCTATGAAATTAGTAACTATTTTTGCTAAAGAAGAAAAATTAGTTATAAAAAGCAAAAATGATATTATTGCAAGAGCAATTTTGGATATATTAGCAAGTGGAAAAGCTCCTGCACAGATAAGAGATCAAATATTTTCCGTTTTAAGTCATTTTAATACAAAAGATTTAAATTTAGATACACCTATATATCAACCAGGCTATACAAGACCATTAAAACAATGTTTATTAATTGATAATACAGGTAAAATTCGTGAGATGGAACTTTTGACTAATTTTATTAATCAATTTTTGGTTGAAGATGTTGAACTTAGTTTACCAGATGGAAGCTTTAAATATACTCTTAAAGATTTATACGATGCTTTTGAATTTGCTCTTATATCTGAAGGCGTTTTAAGTAGTGATAAGATATTTGATGAATATAATATTCTTAAAGTTAGGTTAAGAAGCTTAGTTAATAGTGATTATGCTAAATATTTTGATATTGATGAATATGAAACAAAAGATCAATTTATAAAAGAAATATTAACTGTAGAAAATGGAAGAAAAGCACAAATAATTAATTTTAATATTAATTATGTTGATGATAGATTTGCTAAAACTCTAACAAAGATTTATTCGAGAATTTTCTTTGAATATTCTAAAAATTTAAAGAGGAGAGCTAGTTTGCCTATTCATATAATATTGGAGGAAGCACATAGATATGTTCAAAATGATACAGATGTAAATGTAATAGGCTATAATATTTTTGATAGAATAACAAAAGAAGGTAGAAAATATGCAGTATTACTCGGCTTAATATCTCAAAGACCATTAGAACTTTCAACAACGGCTTTATCGCAGTGTAGTAATTTTTTAATATTTAAAATGATGCATCCAACAGATGTTGAGTATATTAAGCAAATGGTGCCTAATATAACATCTGATATTGTAAACAAGATAAAGTTGTTAAAAACAGGCACTTGTATAGCTTTTGGTTCTGGATTTAAAATCCCATCATTAATTAAAATAGATATGCCATCTCCGGCTCCTACTAGTAGTAGTTGTAACATCAGTAATATTTGGTTTTTAGATAGAAAAAATTAACAAATTTTAAATTATTGTTAATTTTTTTTAAAAAATAAATTTTACATGATATAATAATAAAGGTGAATCAAATGAAACAGGAAAATATTAGAAATTTTTCTATAATTGCACATATTGATCATGGTAAAAGTACTATAGCAGATAGAATACTCGATATAACAGGTGCAATCACAGAACGAGAAAGACAAGAACAATTACTTGATAGTATGGATATTGAAAGAGAGCGCGGTATAACTATAAAGTTAAACACAGTTGAACTACATTATGATTATAAAGGCGAAACTTATCAACTACATTTAATAGATACACCAGGACATGTAGATTTTACATATGAAGTATCTAGAAGTCTTGCCGCCTGTGAGGGAGCAATACTTGTTGTAGATGCAGCTCAAGGAATAGAAGCACAGACTTTAGCTAATTTATATCTTGCTATGGAAAATGATTTAACGATTATTCCTGTTATTAATAAAATAGATTTGCCTAATGCTGATATAGAAAAAGTAAAAAAAGAACTTATAGATAACTTGGGATTCAAGGAAGATGAGATTATTTTATGTAGCGCTAAAAATGGAATAGGGATTAAGGAGTTAGTAGAAGCTGTAATAGAGAGGATTCCTCCACCAAAAGGGAATTCTATGGATAAACTTCAAGCATTAATATTCGATAGTTTTTTTGATGCATATAGAGGTATAGTAACATTAATTAGAGTTGTAAATGGAAAAGTTAAAGTTGGAGATAAAATAAAGATGTTTGCGACTAATAATGTTTATGAAGTTGTTGAACTTGGAGTAAATACTCCTCATAGAAAAGAAAAAAAAGAACTTTTAACAGGTGAGGTAGGATATCTATGTGCGAGTATTAAAAAAATTGAAGATGTTAAAGTGGGAGATACAATAACTCTAGATGGTGATAGTGTGAACCCACTTCCAGGATATAAACCAATGAAACCTATGGTATTTTGTGGCCTATATCCTATAGAATCTAGTAAGTTTCCTCTTCTTAGAGAGGCACTTGAAAAGTTAAAATTAAATGATGCATCGTTACAGTTTGAACCTGAAACTTCACAAGCTTTAGGTTTTGGATTTAGATGTGGATTTTTAGGTTTACTGCATATGGAAATTATTGAAGAACGTATTGAAAGGGAATTTAATATAGATTTAATTGCTACATCCCCATCTGTAGTATATGAAGTAGAACTTACAGATAATAGTATGATACAAGTAGATAGTCCAGTTAAGATGCCTGAAAGACAAAGAATTAAAGAAATAAGGGAACCATATATAATGACAAATATATTTGTTCCAAGTGAGTATATTGGATCAATTATGGAGTTATGTCAAAATAAAAGAGGGAACTATATATCTATGGAATATATAGACCAAACAAGGGTCAATATACATTATGAGATACCTTTATCAGAAATAGTCTATGATTTTTTTGATAAACTTAAAAGTTATACGAAAGGTTATGCCTCATTTGACTATGAATTAATAGGGTATAGATCAAGTGATTTAGTTAAAATGGATATATTATTGAATGGTGATATAGTAGACGCATTAAGTTTAATTGTACATAAAAACTTTGCGTATAATAGAGGCAAAGTGATAGTTGAAAATTTAAAAAAATTAATTCCACGACAGCAGTTTGAAATACCAATACAAGCTGTCATAGGGACAAAAGTTATTGCAAGAAGCGATATTAAAGCAGTTCGAAAAAATGTGCTTGCTAAATGTTATGGTGGTGATGTATCTCGTAAAAGAAAATTACTTGAAAAGCAAAAAGAAGGTAAAAAAAGAATGAAAATTGTTGGTAGTGTAGAGGTGCCACAAGAGGCATTCCTAGCAGTACTTAGTATGGAGGATAATGATGGAAACAAAAGAAATGTATAAATTTATATGTGGAATTGCTTTAGAATTTAGGCTTTCACTTAAAAATATTTGTAAAATATTAGGTTGGGATCCAACTGAAGAAAATAAAATGAAATTTTATAATATTGTAGAAGATATATATGGTGCTAAATCTTATGATATTAAAAAATATAAGTATTTGTTTTTCTATGAAACTTATGATGAATCAGAAAACGCTTCTAGAGTATCTTTAACAGTTGCTTTAAATTTTTTAAATCGTTATAATAATGCTATAAAAAGCGGAGATAAAGACAAAATTAAAGAAATAATTAGTGAATTGCATAGGACAGATGACAATTTAAAGAAAATTACAGATGAATTACGTGAAGGAGTTATTACACCAAAGACTGCAGAAATAATAACAAAATATAGAATAAAATATTTAATACCAAGAGAGAGATTTTGTAAAGATTATAATATTAGCAGAGATACATTACAAAAAAGAGAACGCGAAATGGAATCTAAAATTTTACAAGAAAAAAATAAAAAATTATTGGAGTATTACTTTGATATTATAAATTCTAAAGGGTTTATAAAAAGAAGTTCAGCAAAGAGAAAAAAATGATAAGGTCAGTATATATTCATATACCTTTTTGTGAGTCTATATGCTCATATTGTGACTTTTGTAAATATATAAAAAATGATAAATGGATTGTAGATTATCTAAATGAATTAGAGTATGAAATAAAAAGTAGATATAAGGGAGATAAAATATCTACTCTTTATATTGGAGGTGGAACTCCTAGCTCATTAGATATTAATGAATTAAAAAAGTTATTTAAAATAATAAATATATTTAAATTTAATGATGATATAGAATTTACATTTGAGTGTAATATAGAAACTATCAATAAAGAAAAATTAGAATTATTATATAAAAACAATGTTAATAGATTAAGTATTGGTATTCAAACATTCAACAATAAATTCTTAAAATATTTAAATAGAAATCATAATGAAAGTATGATTAAAGAAAAAATTGATATTGCAAAAAGTATTGGATTTAAAAATATAAATATAGATTTGATGTATGGATTTAATGGAGAAACATTAGAAGATTTAAATTATGATTTAGATAAATTTTTAAGTTTAAATGTACCACACATATCTACATATTCGCTTATATTAGAGCCCAATACCAAATTATACATAAACAAAGATATCGGTATAGATGAAGATTTAGATTATGAAATGTATAAACTTATATGTTTTAAATTAAAAAAGAATGGATATAATCATTATGAGATAAGTAACTTTTCAAAAGATGGATACCACTCAATTCACAATTTAACATATTGGGATAATCTAGAGTATTACGGTTTTGGTATTGGTGCTTCTGGGTATATAGATGGTATAAGATATAATAATACTAGAGGATTAAATAAATATTTAAAAAAAGAGTATGTAAGTGATTTACATACTCTTGATTTAAGAGAAAAAATAGAAAATGAATTTATATTAGGATTTAGAAAAATAAATGGATTAAATAAAAAAATCTTTAAATCAAAATTCAATATTGATATGAAAAACATAAATGTAGTAAATAAATTACTTAATGAAAAAAAATTACTTGAAGATAGTGATAATATATATATCAATCCAAAATATATATACACGTCTAATGATATCTTGGTTGAGTTTTTGGATTTAAAATTTTAATTTTATAAAAAAGAAACTGCCCCCTGAGCAGTTTCTATAAAAGAATAAAAAGGGGTTGGCTAGTGTGATACTAGCACCAATTCGAACATTTCCGAATTGGTACTGTATATACTAATCTAAAAAACTGTTTTTGTCAATACTTTTTTTAAAAAAAATTAAATTTATTGTTTTCTGTATAAAAAATAAATAATATAAAATATAAAATGCAGTGATTTTTATAAAGTTTTTTTCAAAAAAATAAAAAATTCTATGTTATAAAATCTATAAGTATTTTGTCAAAAAAAATAGATAAAATATATTTCTTTTTTATAAATTATGTGTTAAAATGTTTATAGTAGACGTTAGAATTGGAGGAATAACCATGGGTTTTATAAAAGGTTTATTTAATGATAAGGAAGAAACACAAATAAATGGTAACGAATACTATGATATAAAAGCAGAAGACGCTGTAACAGAAGATGGTGGAGCTAAAATGATTTTGCTTGAACCACGAGCTT
Source organism: uncultured Bacilli bacterium (assembly GCA_947588865.1). Classification (GTDB taxonomy): domain Bacteria; phylum Bacillota_I; class Bacilli_A; order RF39; family UBA660; genus UMGS1613. The sequence goes on along the minus strand of CANPYQ010000014.1, from coordinate 9,502 downwards.
ATTCAGAAGCGCAACAAATAGCTGATCATTTAAAAAAGAGAAATACTGTTGTAGTAAACCTAAAAAGAGTTACAAGTGATCAGGCTAAGCGTATTATGGATTTTTTGAGTGGGACAATATATGCAATTAAAGGGAACATTCAAAAAATAGGTAGTGGTATTTTTCTTTGCACTCCTAATAATATCAATGTACAAGGTAAAATAACTGATGATTCAGAAAAAGACAAGGAAAAGGATAAAGACGAAGATAATATAAATTATGAATGGTAAAAAAATACTTGAAAAAGAAATTTAATTGTGCTAAAATATAGAGCACAACGTTTGAGGATTGGATGTTTATGGATAAGGAAAATAGTAGAACGTTTAAAAATTATAGTCCAGAAGAAATCGATAGATTTTTAGATCAAATTATAAAACAAGTTGAAAGAATGATAGAGGATAATAAGAATAAAAATAAGGAGATTATTCTGAAAGATAAGAAAATAGAGGAATTAGAAAAATCTTTGGCAAACTTTCGCCATACTGAGGAGAAACTTGCCCAGTATGAACGCATGGAGTCAACATTGAATAGGGCTATAATAATGGCACAAAAAACATCAGATCAAATTAAGACAGCTGCGCACAGGGAAAGTGAGATAATTTTAGAAGATGCTAAAAGAAATGCTAGTCGCATAGTAAATGAATCTTTACTTAAAGCAGAAAAGACAGAGATGGAAGCTGAGATGCTTAAAAGAAACATAAACACATTTAAACGTAAATTAAAAGGTTTAATTCAAACTCAACTAGATATGGTTGATGATATTGAAAAAGTAGATTTTTAAAGCAGACGATAGAGACGGTATATAATGGATGTTGTAGAAAGTCCGTGGTTGATGCAAACGGATACTAAGTTATATATAAATCACTCTGGATGTAGATATGAAGATATTTTCGGTAATGCGTTATAGTTTTGAGTGTATTATTTAATAAAATAAGGTGGTACCGCGGGTAAAACTCGTCCTTAATTGGATAGAGTTTTTTTTGTTATTATGCAATTATTAAACATATATAATCATACGGATGATATAGAAAAATATTATGATATTGTTAAATTTGAAACAAAAATAAAAGAGGACAAAGCATTAGAAGAAAAAACTAAGCATAGAGAAAAATTAATAAAAAGAGCAATCAAAGGATATCATAATTAAAATAAATAGGAGGCAAATTATGAAATTTCAAGAATTAGATAAAAGAAAAAATAGTGAAGTAGAAAGTGATTTAACTGAAAAATTTTTAAGAGAAGATTTGTTTGAAAAGACTATTGAAAATAGAAAAGGATGCGAAGATTTTGTTTTTTATGATGGTCCAGCCACTGCGAATGGAATGCCAGGAATCCATCATATGCTTGCCAAACTTTTAAAAGATACTTTTTGTAAATATAAAACAATGAAGGGATACCGTGTACTTAGAAAAGTAGGATGGGATACACATGGACTTCCAGTAGAAGTTCAAGTTGAAAAAGAACTTGGATTTAATGGTAAAGGTGATATTGAAAAATATGGCATAAAAGAATTCAACAAAAAGTGTAAAGAAAGTGTATGGAAAAATGAAACAGCATTTAAGGACTTTACAAATAAAATGGGACAGTTTATAGATTTAAAAAATCCATATATAACATATGACAATAATTATATTGAAACTGAATGGTGGATATTAAAAAAATTCTTTGATGCAGGATTAATATATAATGGTCTTAAAATACTCCCATATTGTCCTAGATGTGGAACAGGACTTGCAAGTCACGAAGTTGCTCAAGGATATAAAGAGATAACAGTAAATACAGTTACAGTTCCATTTAAAGTAAAAAATCAAGATAATACATATTTGTTGATTTGGACAACGACACCTTGGACACTTATATCGAATGTTGCTGCTTGTGTAAATCCTAATGAACGATATGTAAAGTGTTTGTCAAAAGGATATAACTTTATAGTCGCAGAGAAACTTGCTAATAAAGTTTTAGGTGATGAATTCGAAGTAGTAGAAGAATATATTGGTAAAGATTTAGAATACTTAGAGTATGAACAATATATGCCTATTTTAAAGGTAAATAAAAAAGCGTTTTATGTAACATGTGATGAGTATGTTACTATGGAAGATGGAACTGGTATAGTACATATAGCTCCTGCTTTTGGGCAAGATGATTATGAAGTAGGACTTAAATATGATTTACCTGTATTAAATCCAGTAGATGAAAATGGATGCTATACTGCAGGACCTTGGGAAGGTAGATTAGTAGTTGACAGTGAACTTGAAATAGAAATAATTAAGTATTTAGCTAGTCAGGATAAAATATTTAAAAAGCAAAAAATGGTTCACAACTACCCACATTGTTGGAGATGTAAAACACCACTTGTTTATTATTCTAAACCTAGTCTTTATATAAAAGTAACTGATTTTAAAGATAAAATAATAGAAGCTAATAAGACTGTAAACTGGTATCCAGATTATGTGGGAGAAAAAAGATTTGGTAATTGGTTAGAAAACTTAAACGATTGGGCAATATCTAGAAATAGATACTGGGGTACACCAATTCCTTTATGGGAATGTGAATGTGGACACAAAGAAATGATAGGTTCAAGGAAAGAACTAGTAGAAAAATCAATAGAAGATATAGATGAGACTATAGAACTTCACAGACCTTATGTAGATGATGTGCATATCAAATGTAGTAAATGTGGCAAGAAGATGTCTAGAGTTAAAGAAGTAATCGATTGTTGGTTTGACTCAGGTTCTATGCCTTTTGCTCAATATCATTATCCATTTGAAAATAAAAATCTTTTTGAAAATCAATTTCCAGCAGATTTTATATGTGAGGGTATAGATCAAACAAGAGGTTGGTTCTATTCATTAATTGTAATATCGACATTTATAATGGGTAAAAGTCCATATAAAAATGTACTTGTAAATGATTTAATAACAGATAAATACGGCCAAAAAATGCATAAAAGTAAAGGTAATGCTGTTGAGCCATTTACTGTATTAAAAAAATATGGTGCAGATGCAATTAGATGGTATATGTTATATGCATCACCAGTGTGGACACCACTTAGATTTGATGAAGATGGAATTAAAGAGGTTGAGTCTAAATTCTTTAGTACTTTAAAAAATACTTACACATTCTTTAGTTTATATGCAAATATAGATAATATCGATCCAAAAGAATATGAAATAGATTATAAAGATTTAGAAGAAATAGATAAATGGCTAATATCTAAATATAACAAATTAGTTAAAAATGTAACTAGTGCTATGGATAAATATGATCTTACAGTTACAACTAGAGAAATACAAAATTTTGTAGCTGAGGATTTATCTAACTGGTATATAAGACGCAACAGAAGAAGATTCTGGGCAAGCAAGAATGATACATCAAAACTTGCAGTGTATAAAGTAACATATGATATATTAGTTGGTATTTGTAAACTTATCGCACCTATCGCACCTTTTATTAGTGAAGAAATTTATACTAAACTAACGGGTATGAAATCTGTTCATTTAGAAAATTATCCAGTATATGATGAGAAATTAATAAATGAAAAAATTGAAACTAGGATGGATTTAGTAAGAGATTTGATAAGTCTTGGTAGAAATATAAGGGAAGATGTTAAAATAAAAGTTAGACAACCTTTAAGTGAAGCATTACTTGATATAAAAAATGAAAAATTGATAAGTGACTTGGTTGATTTAATAAAAGAAGAGTTAAATGTTAAGGAAGTTAAATTTATTAAAAATGTAGAAGATTATATGAACTTTACTGTTAAACCAAATTTTAAAGAAGTCGGTAAGATATTTGGCCCACTTATTAAAGAGTATGGAGAAAAACTACTTTCCTTATCATCAAGTGACATAAATAAACTACAAAATGGCGAAAAAATAAATATGATTATAGGTGGAAAAGAATATAATATTGATTTTAACATGGTAGATATAAAGAATGATTCTAAAGAAGGATTTAATGTTGCAACCGACACAAATAACTTTATAATATTAAATACTGAACTTACAAGTGATTTAGTTATGGAAGGTATTGCCCGTGAAATGGTATCAAAAGTTCAAAATTTAAGAAAGACTAAAGATTTTGATATAGCTGATAGAATAATTTTATATTACAATGGTGATGATGAAGTTACTGAAGCAGTAAATAAGTTTAATGAATTTATAAAGAATGAAACATTATCTATTGATATAATTGTTAAATTTAATTTAAACCAAGAGGTTGATTTGAATGGACATACCACATATATTGATGTTGAAAAAATTGAGAAATAATAATTCTCAATTTTTTAATTCTATTTATAAAACATTAATATTATTGATATTGAAAAAAATTTAATATATGATATAATAAGCACATCGGGTGATGTAATGAATTTGCAATTTGAAGATTATGAAAACTTTAGAATTAATCTTGTATTTGATAGTGAAGATTACAGATTTATAGAAGACTATAGTGAGGGATTAGCCGCAACTAAGCACAATAATGAATTATGTGGTTATATAGATTGTACAGGATATGAAACCTTACTATATGATTATAATTTTGTTGGTAATTTTCATAATGATAGGGCTATAGTACAAAATAAAAGCGGATTATATGGTTATATAGATAAAACATTTAAAGAAGTTATACCTTGTAATTATGCATTTGCAACTGATTTTGAAATAGGATATGCAGTAGTAAAAAATAATAAGGAAACTATTATTATAGATATCAATGGTAATAAGATTAATACTTTAGATAAAAACATAGAAATATATAATTTAAAAAAAATATTATTAAAATTAAATTTGATAGCTAAAAATCAATATAAGAATTTATTAGAAAATTCAGAAATACAAGATGATGTAATTATTAAAGAAAATTTTTATCCTGGAGTTGGATATAAAACATATTCCTATTTTGATATTAATAATAACAAAATAATTCCTTATCCAAATATGGAAAAAAGAAAGTTTATAAATAATTTATTAATAGTAAAATTAGCCGATCATGATATCAGGATTTTTAATAAAAAGGGAAAGCAATTAAAAATTCGTACAAAAATATGTTTTAATAGTTACAATAAAGATTCTATAAGCACACTAGTTAAGAATATAAAATACACTTCATTTAATATTCAAAGATTAGGTTATATATCAAAGTTAAGATTTGATGACTCCGAATATAATATAATTGCAAAAGATTATGAAGATTTATTACAGAAAAAAATAGATGTATTATATGATATAAAAAATAATATTAATGATTATTTAGAACAAATAGAATTAGAAATAAATAAATTAAAAGGACTAAATTATGAATGAAATACGTGAATATTTACCTCTTAGTACAAAAAATTCAAGATTATATTTAATAAGAGAAAAATTAAAAGAAAATATAAATGAGTTAGAGTTATTTTTAAGTGATAATGAATACATGAATAGTGAAAAATTTTCTAAAAATGTTTTATTTTCACAAGAAATAAAATATAATAATGAAATTGAAGGATATAAAGATGATGTAGGCCTTGTATATGATATATTAAACAGAAAACTTAAAATAGATGATAAAGAAAAAGAACAAAGAATAATAAACTTATATAGAGGTTATAAATTTATTTATGAAAATAAAGAGATAAATAAAGATAATTTAAAAAAATTATATTCAATTTTATCAAAAAAACTTTTAACACAACATGATATTTCAAATATGGGAAATTATTATAGGAAAAATCCTGTATACATATATTTTAGTAATAATTTAGATATTTTACCTGATATGGGAGTAGATGCTAAAAATATAGAAAGATATATGGAAGAATATTTTAATTATATTAATGACAATAATAATTTGGAATGTAATACAGATTACTTTATAAAATCACAAGTAATTCATTTTCAATTAGTAAATATTCATCCTTATTATGATATTAACGGTAGGACTTCAAGAACGACCAGTATGTGGTACTTATTAAATAATAAAGTTTATCCATATATAATTTTTAATAGGGGAATTACATTAAATAAAGGTTTATATTATAAAATAATAAGAGAAGTAAAAAAATACGACAATTTAACATTTTTTATAAATTATATGTTAAACACTGTAAAGATTGAATTAGAAAAAGAATATATTATGGATATGATTAAATCAAGTTCTTCTTATTTAACTGCGGTTGACTATCAGACAATGTATTATATTTTATCTATGAAAGGTCTTCTTACAGTAAAAGATTTTGCTAGATTTTATAATACCCATAATGATAAAAAATCTATAAAAGATATATATAATTATATGATAGTACCATTACTTGATAAAAATATATTATTAAAAGATAGAATTACTAATGGATATATAAATTCAGATAATAATAATTTTGTATTTAAACTTAATAATTCAAAATATGAAATAGATAACCAGAAAATAAAAAGATTAAATTTAAAACAGTAGTTACTACTGCTTTTAATTTCTATATCTTATATTTTCATTTGAAATATTAAATATTATACCTGCCATAATCATATAACTAAGTAAGCTAGAGCCTCCATAACTTATAAATGGAAGTGTAATACCTGTAATAGGCATAATACCAATAGTCATTCCAATATTTTGTAATTGTTGATATATAAGCATACCTATAATACCACTTATTATATATTTGTTTATATTATTTGGACTTTCTATTGCAAGTTTAATAAGTCTTAAATCAAAATATGTAATTAATGCAATTAATCCAAGTGATCCAATAAAGCCAAAATTATTTGAAAAGACTGCAAAAATAAAGTCAGTTTGTGGTTCAGGGAAATATATTGGCGTATTATTTATTCCATATCCCAAAAGCCCACCAGTTCCAATAGAGGTAATTCCATTTTCAAGTTGGTATCCATTACCATTTGACCAATCTAATAGTCTATCTACTCTAAGGAAGAAAGAAGAGCCAAATATTTTTATAAATAGGTCATTATTAAAAAAATATGTAATTAAAATAAAACCTATAACAGTTATAAATAAACCAAATACTAGCATAAACCATCTATATCTAATACCAGATATAAAAAGCATTACAAAAGTAATAAGTAGATAGATTAATACTACACCTGTATCTGGCTCTAAAAATGTTAGTACTGAAGGTATTCCAACAACTAAAAATACTTTTAATAAAAATATAAATTCTTGTTTAATAGTTGGATTATTATATTTTTCCTTAAAATCATTTATTAATCTTCCAAGTATTATTATGAGAATAATTTTCATAAATTCACTAGGTTGAATATTTCCAATACCTGGTATTTTAAACCAACATTTTGCATCATTAATAGTTGTTCCAAAAAATAGTAGTAGTATAAGTGATAATACACCAATAATATAAAGAATCCAAGCATTTTTATATAGAAAATGATTACCAATAAACATAATGAAATAAATAATTATAAAACCTATTGAATACCAAATGATTTGCCTTATTATTAAATGATTATTTTCTTGTAATAATGTTTCAGCACTTCCAATAGTTACAACACTTATAATGGCAAAAAAAACTATACACAAGAATAAACCAATATCAACTTTATATTTAGATGTATTTTTCATTTAATCACCATTATTATCTTACACTATTTCGTTTATTTATACAATTAAAATAACAAAATATTTCTTTTTTTTTAAAATTATAGTATAATTGTATTGGTGATAAATTTGAGAATTGAATATATAATAATTATTTTAGTTTGTTTAGTAATAGCAATCGCAATTACACGATCTAAGAAAAAAGACTTTAAATTAGAAGCAAATAAATTGATAATGCTTTTAGGTGGTAAAGATAATGTAATAGATTATGAAGTTAATAAATCTAGGTTTGTAGTTAATTTAAAAGATGTATCAAAAGCAAATAAAGAAGCTATTCAAAGAATGGGTGCACAAGGTATAGTTGAAATAGATAATCAACTAAAAATCATATTAGGTAGCAGTGCCAAACAGATAAAAAAATATATAAATGAGTTAAAGTGATATAATTCGTCACTTTTTTTCATTATTCGACATTATTCGACAAAAAAATATATTATGATTATTATGGTGATACAAATGAATTTATTTAAAATAGTATTTTTAGATGTTATATTGCTTACTTTTCCTCTTTTATTATTTTTAATTTATTTAGCTACAAATAAAAATATAAATAATAAATCTAAAAGGGTGTATTTTAAATTAACATTATTTTCATCATTTTTTTTGATTTATAATTATGGAATTGATAGTCCGATAACAGTACCAGTATTAGCACTTAATTCTATAATTATATTATGTTATTTAGAAGATAATTATATACTAGCTAATATATTCTCAATTGCTATTATTTTAATGTATAAAAATGTATTTAATAACATCTTATTTTTGTTAATAGTATATGTATTAGTTGCAATGCTTTATATACTAAAAAAAATAAATAGAATAAATAATGTAATATTTATAGAGCTTTTTATAATATTTAGTTGTTTAACATTCTATATATGGATATATGTATACAATAATATGTATTATAATTCTGAGATGTTAATGCTTGTTATAATTAGTTATTTCTTTATAACAAATATAGTTTGTTTAATGTATGAAAATGGAAAATCAATAATACAAACACATCTTACATTTAAAGAATTACAAAAAGAAAAACAAATTAGACTTTCTTTGTTTAAAATAACACATGAAATAAAAAATCCAATTGCAGTTTGCAAAGGATATTTAGATATGCTAAATACAAATAATAATAATCAAGTTAAAAGATATATTCCAATAATAAAATCAGAAATAGAAAGATTACTTACATTATTACAAGATTTCCTATTAATAAATAAGAATAATCTAGACTTAGATATAATGGATTTTAATATGCTAATAGAAGATACATTAAATAAATTGAATCCATTACTCAATGAAAATAAAATAAATTTAAATTTGAATATTATAGATGATGAAATATACATTAATGGAGACTATAATAGATTAAGTCAAGTATTAATAAATTTAATAAAAAATAGTATAGAAGCTGTTCCAAAAGAAAAAAATGGTGAAATAAATATAATAACAAAGATTAAAAAAAATAAATATATTATCATAATTGAGGATAACGGAGAAGGAATGACAAACGAAGTATTAACTAAGATGAAGGAACCATTTTTTACAACAAAAAAGAGAGGATCCGGTTTAGGTGTACCTTTAATATATGAAATAGTAGAAGCACATAATGGAAAAATTGAATATGAATCAGAATATGGAAAAGGAACTAAAATTATACTTGAAATGCCATTGTATCAGTAAAATTAAGGAATATTAACCTTAATTTTTTTTAATCTTGACTATATTTATATTTAAATGCTATAATAAACATATAGATAAGGTAAGTAAAGGAGAGGTTATATGAGGAAAGGATTTACACTTATAGAACTATTAGCAGTAATAGTAATACTAGCAATAATAGCACTAATAG